>DMOB01000248.1:3658-3825 GCA_003452475.1 Acidimicrobiaceae bacterium
GGTGAACCATTGGTTCGTGCGCATCTTCCGAAATTAGTTGAACGTTTAGCTTTACTTGGAGTAAACGTCGCGTTAACAACAAACGGTGCAACTTTACGATTGCATGCGCAGTCCCTTGCTGACGCGGGGCTGAGCCGAATAAATATTAGTTTGGACTCTCTGCAACG
>DMOB01000031.1:0-2092 GCA_003452475.1 Acidimicrobiaceae bacterium
GGGGATAGCCGGACGACTGGACCATCTGAAACACCGGTTAGCCCGCCATATATAGAAGCGGCAACGTTGTCAGCGTGTCCTTCCAGTTTAGTTGTAGCTTCAAGTAACTCAGAAAAGTTGGTAGACCCGCTTCGTTGAATAAGCGCTGCTGCGGTGCCGGCTACGCGCGCTGCTCCTGAAAATCCAAACCCTTTGCCGGGAGGTATGTCTGTGCTTACGTAGATAGGTCCATCGCCACCATTTTTGCTGAAAGCTATCTGGGCTGGATGCCCAGTAGTAGTTGGAGGGCCTGTGTGCTGAGGATCATCGATATGAACGTTGAACTTCAGATCTAGAGCAAGGCCGAGGCAATCAAATCCTGAACCTAAATTAGCAGTTGACGCCGGAGCAGAGATCAGCATGGTGACGATCGTACAGTCAGCGTGCGTCAGCCATTGCCGGGTCTGATCTGGGGTTCAAGGTAATACTTGATTTGACCTGCGGCTTCGTCGAGCTCCTGGCTACTAGCGGCCTTTGGGACCTCGGTAAAGTTTAAACTTTCCATGGTGTAAGCCGGAATCAAATGGATATGGAGATGAGGCACTTCAAATCCAGCGATTATTAAACCGACTCGATTTGGTTTAAATGCTTTCTGCTGGGCTTTGCCGATAATCTTAGCGATTTTCATCAAGTGTGTTTGAAGGTCCTCAGGTGCATCAAGCCAGTGATCGATTTCTAATTTCGGAACTAATAAGGCATGGCCTTTTTCCACAGGGTTTATGGACATGAATACAACGCATAGTTCGTCTTCCCACAAAAAAGTACCAGGCAAATCGCCCGCGATAATTTTGCTAAAAACGGATGTCATGGAAGTAGCTTAACTAATAGCTTGACGCTCTACGCTATAGGTCATGGTAGAAGAGCGAACCAATTGGAAGCCGTTCACGGTTCCGAACTTGATTAGCCTCTTAAGGCTCTGTTGTATCCCTATATTTATCTGGTTGCTTTTCGGGAAAAATGATAGATGGGCTGCTGCTCTGATGCTGGGCGCGTTAGGCGCTAGCGACTGGGTAGATGGATACATAGCGCGACGGTTTAATCAAGTTAGCGAATTAGGTAAAATTCTGGACCCTACGGCTGACCGGCTAATGCTTCTTGTCGCTATCTTCGCGATTATGGTGGATGGTTCAGTGGCTATCTGGGTTGCGGGACTTGCTCTTATAAGAGAAGCCCTGGTGGCGATAGTGGCCATAGCGATAGCTGCGTTGGGTGCGCGTAAGATAGACGTTACCTGGTGGGGGAAAACCGGAACATTTTTCGTTATGTTTGCGTTTCCTTTTTTCCTAGCCGGAGCTAGCGAGGTTCAGGGAGCAAGTTTGTTCACCCTAGGAGCCTGGGTTTGTGTCGTTGTTGGGATGCCCATTCATTATTACTCAGCTTTCGGCTATATCCCGATAGCTCGACAAGCCTTGCAAGAAGGCCGCTCTGGAAGAATTGACTAACGCAAGTTGTTGCAGTCATAACTTGCTAATAGTCGGCTAGGGTTTTACTAATGCAGACTCCGGAAGAGCTTCGATATTCGAAAGATCATGAATGGGTTCGGCACGAGGGTGCCTTTGTCAGAGTTGGTATTACTGACTTTGCTCAAGATGCCCTTGGTGATGTCGTCTATGTTGACTTGCCGCAAGTCGGAACCGTCATTGTTAGCGACCTGGCGTTTGCTGAAGTGGAGTCGACTAAATCAGTCTCTGATATTTTTGCGCCATTAGCTGGGGAGATAGTGGAAGTAAACCAAGTATTGGAAGATGAGCCTGAATTAATTAACGAAGACCCTTATGGAGATGGTTGGGTTTGCTTAATTAAGCCTGCTGATATCAATCATTTAGAATTACTCATGGACGCCGAAAGATATCTTGCTTTCGTTTCCCAAGACTCAGAGGCATAATTTATGTCGTCTATTCCCTGTAGAAGCTGCTCTCACAAAAATGATATTGGAGCGCGCTTTTGCTCCAGCTGTGGGGCAGAGCTGCAACGGAGTATCGAAGATAGAACTGAAGGATTGGATTTATCGGACAAAGAAGTCTTTGAAACTGACCTAGAGCTCGCCTCAGGG
>DMOB01000031.1:2405-3657 GCA_003452475.1 Acidimicrobiaceae bacterium
AAAGCTCGCCTCAGGGTTGAAGAATGGGGCTGCTTTAATTGTTGCTGCTGGTCACCGAGCTGGAAGCAGGTTTATTCTCGAGCAGGATTTCGTGACTGTGGGTCGCCATCCTGAGAGCGATGTTTTTCTCGACGATATAACGGTTTCACGAAAACATATTGAGCTTCGTCTGTCGCCCCTGGGTTATTCAATTACTGATTCCGGTTCTTTGAACGGGACCTATCTAAATGGTGAACGCATTGAAGAGGAAGCAATACTTTTAACGAACGGCGATGAGCTTCAAATCGGTAAGTTTAAACTTTTGTTTTTGGTCTCAAAATCTGGAATTTAGCTATGTTTAACGATTGGGTCTCGATAGGGCTAGGTTGTGTTTCATGATTGAGATGGAATTACTTGGAGTGCAGGTAGAGATTCCCTCTAATAGTCCCATGCTTTTACTCAAAGAGGTGTCAGGAGCAGGGCGGGTATTGCCTATCGTCATCGATGGCCCAGAAGCCCAGGCGATCTATCGGGGGATCGAGGGCATCCGAATGGCTCGGCCTTTGACCCATGATTTGATACTGGCTTTGTTAGAGGAAATAGGGGCAAAGATCTCGAAGATAGTAATTACCGATCTCAGAGAGCGTACGTTTTTTGCTGAGATCCAACTTGACCTTAACGGCGAAAGTCATGTGGTTTCATCCCGGCCCAGCGATGCAATTGCTCTCGCTGTGCGAAGAGAAATTCCGATTTACGCTCAGCAAGTTGTGTTGGCTGCTGCGGGACAGATTATTGAAACGGCATTAGATGACTCTGATGATTTCGAAGTTGAAGCTGAAGAAGTTGCCCCCGATGAGCTTCTTGACGAATTTAAAGAGTTTCTTGAGGACCTTAACCCAGATGACTTTTCTTAGGGAGCGTAACTATTCCTACGTTGGTAGCACGAACTGATCGCGCGCAGCGCGCGATAATCGCGCTTAGGGTGTTTGCTAAGTGTGGATAAGCATTCTATGGTTGGTGACACGCGTGTAGTTCTAGCAACAGCTCAGAACTTCCAAGTGTTGAGGAGATGCAGTGGCTCAAAAATCTAAGAACGAAGGGTTGCTGGACCAAGGTTTCGCGGGTAGCAGAGCCGCCGAACTTGTAGACATTACGTATAGACAGCTCGACTATTGGGCTCGAACCGATCTAATTAGACCCTCTCTTAGCGACGCTCGAGGTAGCGGAAGTCGGCGTCGTTACTCATATCAAGATCTCCTTGAGCTTAAGGTAA
>DMOB01000033.1:0-7518 GCA_003452475.1 Acidimicrobiaceae bacterium
TCGTCTAAGAGTCGACTAAGAGCAGACTCAAACTCAAGGTAATTCCCGTAGGTAAGACCGCCAGAACTATCCATTATGTGCCCGTTTGTCGCTCCGCAGTGTTTATTGACAAGTACCGGCTTATTGGCTGCCCACGCTTCAAAAATAACTAGCGAAAAAGATTCCATAGCAGAGGGGTTGATGAGAAGATCGGCGCCTCTTAGCAAACCCCATTTTGTGTGATCGTTTGCATTTTCGACAACGCAGATATCGTTGTCTGAAGGAATTTTAGCATTATTTTCTCCGAGGAGCAGAAGCTGGTAGTTAGTCCTTGTTTGAGTGCAGTAATGTTTCCAGAACTGTGCAAGCGAAACAGTGCCTTTGGCGTGTTCAATTCGTCCGATGCAGATGATGTAGGGGCGACTAGGGTCTAGGCCAGATTCCGTTCGAGCTTCTAATGAGTCTCCTTGTTTTACATCAATGCCCCAGCCTAGAACGGTTTGCGGGAGGTGAGCGATGGGGTGAATACTCTCGAGAAGCTTTCGCTCAGCGGTGCATCCATATATGAGTCCCAGGCTTGAAGAAAGCATTTCTCGCACTCTTGAAAGGCGAAGGAACGGTTCATCATGTGCCGCAGGCACCACTACCGAGCGTTGAGCAACCATCGGAAGTACGGCAATTGTGGACCAGAAAAGGTATGGTCCAAAAATTATTAAGTCTGCTTCACTATTAGCCACACCATCTCTTAGCGCAGCGCTAACGGGCCCTTGATGATGAAAAAACGAATCTTGTGTTGCGGCATCTATGGAGCTCGGCGATTGTTTGACTTTTTCGTTAAGTTCCGACCAGGCGGGGCTTCTGCCTGAGTCCACAAGGTATTTTCTGATCGCTAGCTTGCCGACATGAGATATTCCGGGCTCTTCAGTGTTAGACCAGGTCAAAGAGGAAGATGCGCAAGTAGCGTGAACCGTAATGTCCCAGCCCAGTGTTTCAGCTAGCTTTGACGCAGTCGTACCAAGGGCATTCTCGGCGCCCCCTCGTGATCCATATCTTGGAATGACAAAATCAATTTTCATAGTAGCCCATTGAGTTAATAGCTGAAAAAAATTTAGATGCGGTGTTGCTCTCAGAAAATATTGATGCTCTTTGTTTTCCTGCCGCGATCATGGATTTAGAAAGATTTTGATCAGTCATGACGCGCTCAATAGCTGTGGCGACCATAGCCGGAGATTTATTATTTATTAACAAACCTGCGCTCCCTAAGGTCTCTGGAACTGCTGCAGCGTTGTACGCGATGACAGGAAGTCCCAGCTTCATGGCTTCAAGAATCGGGACTCCGAAACCTTCATGGTCACTCAAACAGCAGAAGACTTGAGCCGAAAGGTATTCGTTAGCTAGTTGAGTCTCCGTTACGCGACCTGTGAAGGTGACAACATCTTCAAGTGCTAGTTGGTTCACTAATTTTGTTAGATAGGAGTAGTAGCTGGTGAAACTTGTGTCACCGACGAATCTGACTTTAACGTTGGGAATCTCTGTTCGTAAAAGAGCTGCTGCAGCAATAATGTCTTGGAAAGCTTTATTTGGGGCTATTCTGCCTACAAAAAGTATTGTTGGATTATCTAAAGGTTTCACCGGCGACAATGGTTTATTGATACGAATGGGCAGTGGTACAACTGTTGTGTTGGTGAGCCCAAGTCCGTGTAGTTTCGACGCATTATAGGAACTATCGCATATTGCTATTTGAGCGCGTTGGGCTAATTGTTTGAGTTCACGTTCTGCGCTCAAGAGATCGCCTGCTAAAGCACCATCCCAGTTGATCAACTGTTCAGGCGGAGTGAAGTTGTGGAAAATTAGGCCGAGCGGTTCAGCCCTATCTAAGATGAACTGGGCACAAGTTGATGCCTGCGCCACATGGTAGAGAAGGAGAGTGTTTTTCGAACAGTTAGATAGACCTTCCATCTCATCAAACGAATGAGTGAGGTTTTGAGTTTCGTTGTTTTCAACACTGACGAATATTTCTGATGAAATACTTTTTTCTAGAAGCTTCGTGCGAAGCCAAAGCGTGTAGTCGCCGATGGCGTCTCCTTGAATTAGCGTAGGTACAAATTGATGTACTGAATCCCAGATCATGGTGAGCCCAGCAAGTCGACAAACTCTTTGGTGAATTGAGTTGATGTGGTCTCGCGATTGAAAAAAGCCGCACGCTTTGCACCCGCTATGCGAAGTCTCCCTGTCAGATGATCGTCTTTGGCTAGCTTGTTTAGAGCAGCTGCGACCGTTAGAGGGTGCTTATCATTCAAAAGTAAGCCTCCCTGTCGAACGGTTTCTCCCACAGCAGATGAGTTGTATGCGATGACAGGAAGTTGGTGGTGCATGGCCTCGATGACGGGAACGCAGAACCCTTCGTGATCTGAAACGCATAGAAAAATGTCAGTGCCTTGATAGAACGCTACTAATTGTTCTTGGGTGACGGATCCGTGAAAAGTCACGTGGTCAGCCATATCTGCGTGCGCAACGACGGCGTCTACCATTTTCCGATAATTTGGTGGCCCATCAGTTCCCACGATGTGGAGATGCGCGTCATTTTGGTATACGTCTCGAAATGTGCGAACAGCTGCTATCAAATCATGGTGAGCTTTGTTAGGTGCTATTCGACCGACGAAAAGTATTTGTAGAGTTGATTTTTTCTTATTTATAGATTTTAAAGTTGAAGCATCTGGGTTGGCCGAAGCCACGTCAAAAAGTACTGGAATTGTAGTCGTGGACCTATAGCCCAGGGAATCCAGTTCGGACTTGTTGAAATCTGAATCACAGATAGCGTGCTCGCAGATGCTCGCCAGTCTCTTCATTTGATCGCGCCCCAACTCTACTTCTGCTTCGAGTAGACCATCCCATTTTCCTATAAATTCGACAGGAGTTATGTTGTGGTAGTTAATAAACTTTCGTCCGCTATGTTGTGCCCACCGATCAGCTATTGGGCTTCCGATAGAGAACTGGTAAATGAGGGCATCAGCGTCTGCTGGTAATTGGTCAATGTAAAAAGTCTCGCCGATGAGGTCTGGATGTCTAAACATGGAGAATATGTCACTGTCGTATCCGGCTGTTCTAAGAAGTGAACGGACGAAAAGAGTATGGTTTCCGACCGCATCGCGAGGCGAGATTGTAGGAACTAGCTGATGGACTGAAATAGTCACTTTAGGATTGCCATGACTACAGCACTCGACTGATCTGAGGCTATAGCGAAAGAAATATTTTGTGCGTGTTCACGGTTGAGCAAATGAACCCATGTTTCTGGGTGAAGCGGACGGCCATCGAGAAGATCAGAACCTACAGGTCCTAGGACTTCTTCCCAGTAATTAGGTAATGTAATGCTGATCGCGATTCGGGCGCCAGGTGCACACTTATCGAGCGCTTTTCGAAGCGTGCGAAGTTGTTCGTTGAGGCTCAGTCGATCTGTCATACCGGTCAGGATGAGTCCCGCTAGCGACTCATCTGGTAACACGTTGAGGTGATCCATGGCTGATTCGTATCTAAGTTCCAGATCGTCGTTCACGGGAATTACTGTTGGCCCTACTCCGTAAGCTGAATGCCCGGGGTTTTGCAATGAACGAAGTAGATCAAGGTCAACTGAATCGGTCATTAATATTCTGCCGGTGACTGAGGACATGGCTGTGACTATTTCTGCACGTAGATCATCAGCGAGTTTAGCCCCAGAAAGGCCGGCTAAAAGCTCTTCGCGCTCGATGGTGTTCACATCAAGGGAATCTTCGAGAGCAGTTAAGCGGCGGCTAAGTTGTTTTAGAGATGCATCTAAGAGCCGCAAAGGCCTAGTGATGTGAATGCCTAAGACAGTAATTTGTTGCGTGATATGTCTATGGTAAAAATATGTCAGTCGCCTTATAGCATATTTAACTTTACGCCCTAAACGAGATTGACTATCGATGGGTACTACGGGGTCCACGTAGGAAGCCAGCTCGATGCCTCGGATAGACTCTTCTATCCCTTGCTGACTGGCTGAATCTGGAAGCCATCGTCGGAATTCTTCATCGAGGGTGCGAAGTAGGGCACGCGGGTACTCGCCACTACTAGCTCTGATTTGTGCTTCATTTTCTATTTCAGCGACCACCGACGCAAAGAAGTCTGCATCGCTTTGAGGTTCGGTCATTTTTTGGCCCCTCCGGAGGCCTGATGCACTAGACGTTCAACAATTCGCTAGCGTACCCAATCAATGCGGGTTGCTCTTGACGCTACGCCACTGATTGGGATTAGAACGGGAATAGGTACATTTGTCGATGAAATAGTTCGAGGGCTTAATTCTTCGGTCATTGATGGGGATCCTATAAACGTAATCGAATACACGCTAAGTGTTGGAGCGAGACGACGTGGTGACATTCGTGGGGTTTGGGTTCCCATTCCGGCTGGGCAAGCTCCGACTTTATGGCGAAGAACGAAACGCCCGCTGATTGAAAGATTCACTGGAAAAATAGATCTGGTGCATGGAACCAACTATTTAGTTCCACCGTCGAAAGCACCCCGATTGGTGACAGTTCATGATCTTTCTTTTGTGCATGACCCAGTGGCGGCTCCAGCACCAGTAGCGCGATTTGATAGAGCAGTGGCAGATGCTGTTCAAAGCGGTGCTACTATCCACGCGCTTTCCAACTATGTAGCAGAAGAGATAGCGCAGAGGTATGGAGCGGAAAAAATAGTCGTCGTGAGTCCTGGAGTTCATATTAAAAGCGTTCCGGCATCTGCTAAAGGTAATGCAAAAGAATTTATTTTAGCGCTCGGAGCGACAGTTCATCGAAAACGTATCCCTACCTTGGTGCGAGCTTTCGAGCGAGTTTGTGAAGAGCTCAAAGAAATCCAGCTCTACATCGTCGGCCCTCCCGGCGATGATGAAGGAGCTGTCAAGGCTGCAATTAAAAAACTTCCGTTATCAGTACAGAAGCGAGTTCTCCGAATCGGACGTGTAAATGACCTAGAGCGTGACCGCCTTCTCGCAGATGCCTCGCTTCTAGCACACCCGAGCGAGTACGAAGGCTTTGGTCTGCCTGTGATAGAGGCAATGGCGGCTAAAACACCAGTGATTACAACCACGGGCGGTTCGTTGGCTGAAGTGGCTGCTGATGCCGCTGTTCTAGTAGAGCCAGAAAATATCGATGACTTGGCTACTGGGATACTGCATATTCTGTCCTCGCCGGAGACCAGGCAGACTCTCATCGAAAAGGGCCAGGTGAGAGCAGCGGAGTATTCTTGGGAGTCAACAGCTAGAGGTCTAATTAACGTTTATAGAGACATAGCTATGTAAATCTGATAGCTAAAGAGTGATCGGAATTGCAAGGGTGCGCCAACAAAGTACCAAGTGCCCATAGGCTACTTCAGACGACTAACTTTAAGAACGCGGAGAACGCAAAGTGCGAACTGCCCTTGTTACAGGTATTACTGGTCAGGATGGTCAGTATCTAGCGGAAGTCCTTCACGGCGAGGGGTACAAGATTTATGGCCTAATGAAAGGTCAGCGAAACCCGAGAGCAGAATTAATCAGCTCTCAATTTCCATATGTGGAGTTGGTCGAAGGTGATCTCCAAGATCTTTCATCTCTCATAGCTGTTCTGGAGTATACGCAGCCCGATGAAGTTTATAACCTTGGTGCTATTTCGTTTGTGGCGCTTTCATTTAAGCAAGCTGAATTAACAGCCAACATCACTGGGCTTGGGGTGCTGAGACTTCTTGAGGCTATTCGACTAGTGGGCGGCCAAAACAATCCAATTCGCTTTTACCAGGCATCATCTAGTGAAATGTTCGGTAAAGTTCGAGAGACGCCCCAAACAGAACTCACCCCGCTCCATCCGCGAAGCCCGTATGGATCTGCCAAAGTTTTCGGTCATCACACCACTGTTAATTACCGAGAAAGTTACGGCCTGTACACGTGCAGCGGGATTTTGTTTAATCATGAGTCACCGCGACGTGGGATAGAATTTGTAACTCGAAAAGTGACAAATGCAGTGGCTCGAATAAGTCTTGGCTTGCAGGATCATGTGTCTCTTGGAAATCTTGAGGCGAAACGTGATTGGGGCTTTGCTGGCGACTATGTGAAAGCAATGTATTTGATGTTACAACAGGATGAACCGGATGATTTTGTTGTGGCTACAGGTGAAACTCATGCAGTGAGTGAATTTGTCGAGCTAGCTTTTGAAGCGGCAGGCATAGATGATTGGGAGCGTTACGTTAAAATTGATCAGCGCTTCTTTCGACCTGCTGAAGTAGATCTCCTCGTGGGTGACGCATCGAAAGCGAAAGAGCAACTTGGGTGGGAGCCTCAAGTATCTTTTCGTGATTTAGTGACAATGATGGTCGATCATGATCTTGAGTTAGAGAAATCAAAGCTTGGTTAAGATAGAGGTGTTTAAAGTTTTTAGTCAGCATGACGCTGGTTAGATGCATCATCGTGTAATTCTAGAGAAGCCCTAACTAATATTTGCTAAAGTCGGCGGTGGCTACAAGATGGTGTCATTGTTATCTCGACCCGTTAGTGATTTGGCTTTTGTGTTGCTGGAAGATTTTGGACTTTTCCGACATGTTAAGAAAGCAAAGTGCTTTAGGAGTGAGATCTCATGAACTGCATCCGGTTGTTGAGGTGCTTATTGGTGCTGCTTGTAGCTGGCAGTGCTGTTGTTATCCCCGCGAGCAGTGCGGAAGCTCTCGCTCCTGAAACGATTATTGTAGAGGGTCGTGGGTGGGGGCATGGTCGAGGACTGCAACAATGGGGAGCACTTGGGTATGCCGTTAACTATGGATGGAAGCATGAGCAGATACTGCAACATTTTTATTCAGGAACAGTAGTAAGCGCAACAGAAAATAGTGACGTTCGAGTGCAAGTGAGCGGGAATGACCGTCAAGACGTTTTAATTACGTCTGGGTCGCCTTATACGGTTGAAGGGGTCCAATTCCAGGCTGGAGAAGTTGTTCGAATAGTTGCGGTGGGACCATCTAATTTTTCATATAGAAAGACAACGGGTTGCGACAATCCGGGAGTTGATGTCGCAACTAATCAGCCTGGGAGGCTTCACCACACTGGAAAGTCCTACGTAGAAGCAATTCCAGCTAGCGTGGATACGTCGGTTGATGATCTTAATCAACTTCTCGTGCTTATTCGGTGTGTTCCCGGAAACCCGACCCTTGAGTTTTCTAGGCGACATTATCGAGGCGCGATCGGTATGGTCGAGATCGGAGGCCAGTACACCTTTAATCGAGTGCCGATGGAAGAGTATCTTCGAGGCGTAGTGCAACAAGAAATGCCATCCTACTGGGGAACCGAGGGTGGTGGTTCCGGGATGGAGGCGTTGAAGGCACAGGCTGTAGCAGCTAGAACCTACCTGTTAGCGATATCTGCCAGTCGGTTGGCTAACAACTATTTTACGGACACCTGCGACACCATTTCGTGCCAGGTCTACGGAGGAGCAGCTATAAATGGGGTTCCCATCGATTTCGGAGAAACCTACTGGACTACTACCTCAGCAGTTCGGGCTACTGCTG
>DMOB01000298.1:0-793 GCA_003452475.1 Acidimicrobiaceae bacterium
AATCAGATGGCTATGGACACAATCGAGATCAAGTTAAACGCGCACTGGAGTTGTTTTCAAATGCAGGATACGAAATCCACGACGGCGTCATGAAGAACGTCCAGACTGGCGAGCCATTCACCATAGACTTCATCAACGTATCTACTTTCACGCTGCGTCAAAACATGCCTTTTGTAGAGGCGTTAAATCGAATCGGAATAGAAACTACCGCCAGAGCACCGGAGGTCTCTAACTGGGTCTATCGCATGCAGAGCGGCAAATTTGAAGGCGGCGGTGCCAACTATATACCATCCAACACGCCAGCACTGGCACTTCGAAACTGGTTTAGTAGCGCATCCGCAGATATTCCTCTCTCTCAAAACTGGATGGGTATAAGAAATCCTGCGGTCGATTTTTTAATTGAAAAAGTGCTCGAGGCAAAGGACCCCGAAAATTTTTATGCTGCCACGAGGGCGCTGGACCGGGTCCTACTTTGGAATTTTTACTGGATCCCGGGGCTGGCAATGCCGGGGTACCGCTTGGTCTACTGGAACCGTTTCGGTCAACCTGATCATGGAATTCGGCTTGGTCGTTCTAGTTGGATAGACACATGGTGGTGGGACCCAATCAAAGCCGCTAGAGTCAAAGAGGGTATGAAAGAGCTCTCAGGAGAACATTAATGGGCCGCTATATCGCAAAAAGAATCGTGCTGTTGATCCCCACGATTTTGACGATCATCCTAATCAACTTCACGCTCGTACAATTTGTTCCCGGCGGCCCCATCGAACAAATAATCTCCAGCCTGACGATAGAC
>DMOB01000298.1:1090-5174 GCA_003452475.1 Acidimicrobiaceae bacterium
AACAAATAATCTCCAGCCTGACGGTAGGCAATATATCCTCGACCTCGAACATAACCAGCAGCGGCAATGTAGGCGCCGATCCCACCGCCACAGAAAGCCTGGCCGACGACTATGGGGTTGATCCCGAATTGCTAAAAGATTTAGAGCGTCAATTTGGTTTTGATAAACCGATACACGAACGGTTACTTAACATGTTAGCGGGCTACGCCGTTTTTGATTTCGGAACCTCTTATTTTCAAGACATCCCGGTCATCGAACTAATCCTGGAGCGACTGCCAGTGTCCATATCACTAGGACTATGGTCTTTATTGATCATCTACGGAATCTCTATCCCTCTTGGGATCCAAAAAGCCATCCGCGATGGCACGACCTTCGATATCGCGACCAGCTCGGTGATTTTCGTGGGGTATGCCGTCCCTGGATTTTTGTTTGCAATCTTGTTGATTGTTTTGTTTGCCGGTGGTGGATATCTTGAAATCTTTCCCCTGAGAGGCTTAACGTCAGAGAACTGGCTTGAGCTGTCGTGGCCAGATCGGGTAGTCGACTACCTTTGGCATCTATGCCTTCCTTTAATAGCGCTAACGATTGGTGGTTTCGCGACCCTGACCATGCTGACCAAAAATTCATTTCTTGAAGAGCTCGGCAAACAGTTTGTTCTAACGGCGAGGGCCAAAGGCCTTTCTGAAAAGAAGGTGCTTTATGGACACGTTTTTAGAAACGCGATGCTAATTGTCATAGCCGGATTCCCAGCAGCGTTTGTCGGCATACTGTTTACCGGATCCTTGCTGATCGAGATAATCTTTTCTATCGATGGAATGGGGCTACTGACCTACGAAGCAATTATCAAGCGAGACTACCCGATCATGTTTGGCAACGTCTATATTCTGACCTTGATTGGGCTGTTCATGCACTTAGTGAGCGACTTAACTTACGTCCTAGTCGACCCTAGAATTGACTTTGAAACCCGATGATCATTTTCCTCGATGTAATAAGGTTTAACAGATGAGTCCTTTAGCTCAAAGGCGTTGGAGTCAATTTCGAAAAAACGGTCGAGCATATGGTGCGCTCTGGATATTTCTTACGCTGTTCACACTGTCTTTATTCGCTGAATTCATTGCAAATGACAAACCCATATTGGTCTATCACCAAAGCCAACTATTTGTTCCGGTTCTCTTCGACTACTCTGAGCAGGATCTGGGAGGTGAATTGCCTTCCGCTGCGAATTACTGGGATCCCAACGTACAAAAACTAATCAGAGGCTCTGACGGATGGATGTTGTGGCCCCCAGTACCCTACCACTTTCGTACTCCCGATATGTACCTCAGTGGACCAGCACCAACCTCACCTGATACCACACACTGGCTTGGGACCGACGATGCAGGCAAAGACACATTTGCCCGGCTCATTTATGGGTTCAGGTTGTCTGTCTTGTTCGGGATCACTCTTACCCTGATCAGCGCGACCATTGGAGTGATAGTGGGCGGCCTCCAAGGTTATTTTGGCGGTTTAGTTGATCTTATAGGACAGCGTTTTGTAGAAATCTGGACCGGTCTACCGATCCTAATTATTCTAATCATCCTTTCCAGTATCGTTGAACCCAGTTTTTTCTGGCTGCTGGGGTGTCTAGCCGCTTTCAGCTGGATGAGCGTCGTCGGAGTCGTGAGAGCAGAGTTCCTGCGTACACGAAACTTTGAGTACGTGAGGGCCGCAACCGCGCTGGGAGACACCCACCTGTCCATTATGCTTCGGCATGTCTTGCCTAACGCGATGACCGCGGCGCTAACCTTTTTGCCATTCATTCTCAGCGGGGCAATCACCTCTCTAACCGCGCTAGATTTCCTTGGTTTTGGCCTTCCAGCTGGCTCGGCCTCACTCGGAGAGCTTTTGAACCAAGGGAAAAGAAATCTACAGGCTCCGTGGTTAGGGCTAACCGGCTTCGTGACTGTTGGTATAATGTTAACGCTACTCATCTTTATTGGTGAAGGCATTCGAGACGCGTTCGATCCAAGAAAAACCATATCAGCGTCAGGAGACCGATCATGACAGAGAAATTCGCATGACAAGCTTAGTCGAAGTAAAAGACCTCTCGGTCGCCTTTGGGGCTAGTCAGGTCGTCAATGAAATCAGTTTCAGTATAGATGCCGGTGAAACAGTCGCACTCGTAGGCGAATCAGGTTCGGGCAAAACTGTGTCGGCTCTTTCAATCCCCCAGCTACTCCCCTACCCATATGCATCGCACCCGTCGGGCTCAATCATGTTAGACGGGGAAGAGATGATCGGCGCAGGCAAGTCAAAATTATTGGCCATGCGGGGTTCGGTCGTCAGCATGATATTCCAAGAACCCATGACATCTCTGAACCCACTGCACAAGATAGGCAGACAAGTCAGTGAAATGCTCATAATTGACGAAAAAATTGATCGGAAAAACGCCGGCGATCGAGTTCGAGAATTATTTGATCTAGTAGGGCTCGACGAATCTGTTAGAACAGACGCCTACCCTCACGAGTTGTCTGGAGGTCAAAGACAACGGGTTATGATCGCGATGGCCTTAGCTCAAGAACCTAAATTACTCATCGCCGACGAGCCCACAACTGCTTTAGATGTCACCATCCAAAAACAGATCCTTGAATTATTAAAGGATGTGCAAAACAAGTTGAACATGTCGCTGTTGTTAATTACTCACGACCTGACGGTCGTCAGATCTTTAGCCAACAGGATCTGCGTAATGACACAGGGCGACATTGTAGAACATGGGCTCTCAAAGAAAATATTCGAAACTCCAGAGCATCAATACACCAAACATCTATTAGCAGCTGAATTTCTTGAATTACCACCGAAAGCAGACGAAAAAGCCCCAATTTTAGCAAACGTCCAAAACCTCCAGGTCCGTTATCCTAAAGGCAGACACTGGTTTGGCAAGCAAGAATATTTAGACGCGGTCCGAGGCATCTCACTGAAGATACAAACAGGCCACACCATCGGTATCGTCGGAGAGTCTGGATCTGGCAAGACCACGCTTGGCTTAGCTATTTTGAGGATGATTCCCTCCACAGGAGAAATCTGGGTACGTGATGAAAATTTGCAGACCCTGAATAAAAAAGCGCTGAAACAGCGCCGAAAAGATCTTCAGATAGTCTTTCAAGACCCATATGGTAGCCTGTCGCCTAGAATGACGGTCAACCAGATTGTGGGCGAAGGACTGAGAATTCATGAGCCCGAGCTCTCGGAATCTGAAAAAAACAACAAAGTGCTCGAAGCAATCCTCGAGGTAGGATTAGAAGAGCAGATGCTCGAGCGCTACCCTCATGAGTTTTCAGGTGGCCAACGACAGCGTATATCTATCGCCCGGGCATTGGTATTGAAACCTAAGTTGATCGTTATGGACGAACCGACCTCAGCTTTAGACGTTTCTGTCCAGGCGCAGATCGTCGACCTGCTTAGAGAGGTCCAACGAAAATACGACTTGGTTTATTTGTTTATCAGCCACGATCTTAAAGTCGTGAGAGCCCTAGCACACGACATCGTCGTCATGAAAGAAGGACAGGTTGTAGAGCAGGGACCAGCCCAAGAGATATTCGAGTCTCCTTCTCACGCATATACCAAGGAATTATTAACCGCAGCGTTCATGGCTGACGAATACGCCGCCTCGACCTAAACTTGCATCGTCAATAAATGGCTTGCGTGTAGGCATCCATGTCCCACTCGGGCCATCGCAGCTGTGTCAGTTTGAGTGTGCGCTCAGTCCAGAACGCGTCACCAGGCAACGGGATACCAATACATTTAAGCTGCTCTGGAGTCGCGTTGTTCAACACGATCGGCCAGGGACGATCCGCCGCTGATTGCCAAACATGAAAACCAATCATTTCGTTGCCGCTAGCCTTGTAGCCCACAGTCATGGTGAAACGGTGACCATCAATCTCTGTTAGGTTTGTTCCTCGGTGGAAGGTATCAATACTATGAGCTAACAAAGAACCAGCAGGTCCAGCGGCTGAGCGCTCTTTTTCTTTTAGCGCGAATTGCTGGTCCTCTTTAGCAAAAACTGCACCTTCACCTAGTATCTGATTACTGTCACTTTTCGTTACAT
>DMOB01000114.1:0-2893 GCA_003452475.1 Acidimicrobiaceae bacterium
TGACCTAAATGCATGCAATGATTTTGTCGAGGGAGATATTCTAGCGACCCAGGTCAGAGCTAAAACACTTGTTATTTTAGGGCTTGAAGATCGAATGACGAAAGCGAGCTCGGGTCGTGCTGTGGCTAGCGCAATTGGTGGAGCGAGAGTCACTGAACTCGATGCATGCGGTCATTCGATGTTGTCTGAGAAACCGAATGATGTCTTGGATGCGCTAGCGTCTCTGATTTGACGGCCCGTTTGATTTTCTCAAAAGTGTTGTGTGTGTTGTGATGATTCCAATTTGTCTCTTTGCCATGGCTTCGTGCTAGGTAGCATTCGGCGAGTACTTTGACTTGTGTCCTTGTGCATAAATGGAGGGCTGCCTTTGGATGCTAAAGCCCTAGATGTGTATGCTAAGCTTACGGTTCATGGGTTTTTGTTATGCATATGGCACTTATCTTAGGGATAGACCCGGGCTCAAGGGTTACCGGTTACGGTATTATTAAAGCTGTTGGTGATCGTCAAGAATATGTGGCGAGCGGGTGCATTAGAACGACGGCGAAAAAGATACTAGCAGATAGGCTGGATATTATATTCCAAGGTGTCACTCAGATAATAAACGAATATGATGCGGAGGAAGTGGCAATAGAGAAAATTTTCATGTCACGTTCAGCGGAATCTGCATTGAAGCTGGGCCATGCTCGGGGTGTTGCGATGGTAGCCGCTGTGAACAAAGGATTGCCTGTTTTTGAGTATGAGGCTAGGAAAATTAAGCAAGCTGTCGTAGGTAGCGGTGGAGCGAGCAAAATGCAGGTTCAGCATATGGTGATGACGCTTTTAAAGCTTTCTTCCTGTCCTCAGGAAGATGCTGCAGATGCTCTTGCGATTGCGATTTGCCATGTGAACACGCAGCATAATCTTGCAAAAGTTAGAAATAGTAGAGCTTCAGGACTAGGTCCCAATCGTTTCCGTCGTGGACGACTTGTTGACGAGACGACTCAAAATTGATCGGTAGACTCACAGGTATAGTGATTGACCGCAGTCCTAGTCATTTATTATTAGACGTTGGAGGTGTTGGCTACGAAATTGAGATTTCGCTCATCACCTTTGCTGAATTGACAGGTTCTGAAGGGGCTGTCTCTGTGCACACACACCTCGTGGTCCGTGATGATGCCCACTTGCTTTACGGGTTTTCTAGCCTCGGTGAACGGGAAATGTTTAGAACTTTGATAAAGATTAACGGGGTTGGGCCACGCATGGCGCTGGGAATATTGTCAGGTCTAGATTTAGAGTCGCTTGCCCGAGCTGTTATCGGTAACGATGTCAAAGTTTTAACAGCACTCCCAGGGGTTGGAAAAAAGACTGCTGAACGATTAATCGTAGAAATGAGAGATAAAGTGGATTCATTTGAAGTGTCGGGCTCAAAAAATCTACGTACAATGAAGTCAACGGTACTCGAAGATGTAGAATCCGCGCTGATCGCGCTTGGCTATCGACCACAGGAGGCCGCACACGCCATCTCTCGAGTGGCTGCTTCAGAGGAGGACAACGTGGAGTCTTTGATTCGGCAGGCGCTTAAATTGCTCATTTAAAGCTTACAACAGTTGAACAACAATGATTGAATCGGACCGAATAGTGACATCGACCGCATCTGAATCTGAACAGACTCAGGATTGGGCAATCAGACCGAAGACTTTTGATGATTACTGCGGTCAACTTGAGGTCAGTGCGCAAATGAGGCTTTTCATCCGAGCCGCCAGAGGTCGGAACGAAGCCTTGGATCATACTTTAATTTTTGGACCTCCAGGGCTAGGAAAGACCACTCTCGCTAACATAATTGCGAATGAGATGGGGACTCAAATCAAAGGAACCTCGGGACCCGTCATTGAAAAGAAAGGCGATTTAGTTGCCGCGCTGACTAATCTAGAAAAAGGCGACATACTGTTTATTGACGAAATTCACAGACTTAACCCTGCGATTGAAGAAGTACTGTATCCGGCAATGGAGGATTACCAGGTAGACATCACGATTGGTGAGGGTCCAGCTGCTCGATCAATTAAACTTGATCTTCCGCCTTTTACATTGGTTGGAGCTACTACTAGGACAGGTTTGCTGACATCTCCTTTTCGAGACCGGTTTGGAATCATTCAGCGGTTAGAATTTTACGATGTTAAAGACCTGACAACTATTGTAGAAAGATCTGCCAGAATGCTAGGCGTTAGTTGTGATATAGATGGCGCAAAAGAGATCGCGGTGCGCGCGAGAGGTACCCCGAGAATTGCTAATAGGTTGCTGCGCAGGGTGCGTGATTATGCTCAGGTGGAGGGAGACGGGCTTGTGGATAAACAGATAGCAGAAAATGCACTCAACATGCTTAAGGTCGATGCTAATGGCTTCGATCACATGGATCGCAGGCTTCTTTTGGCCATGATTGAGAAATATGATGGAGGACCTGTTGGGTTAGACAGTTTGGCTGCAACCGTTGGGGAAGAAAGCAACACTATTGAAGATGTATATGAGCCCTTTCTTATACAACAAGGGTTTGTTAAGAGAACTTCTAGGGGGCGTGTGGCGACCCGCTTGACCTATGAGCATTTCGGGTTAAAGGTGCCTCAGGAAGTTGAGCAGTAAAATTTTGGAACGGAAGCTGATAAATAACATTGGAATTACACTGTGAATGAACCTTTGTCCGTAGTTGATCTAGTGCTTAATGCGAGCGTTGTTGTGCAGGTAGTGATGGGGGTGCTGATCTTTGCTTCCCTGACCTCGTGGATCATGATATTTCAGCGGGGCTTCGCCCTTGCTTCGATCCGAAACCACGCTACAGATTTTGAAAATGAGTTTTGGTCCGGAAAAGACCTGGGGCAGCTCTATGTGGATTTGAATAATGATGAATCTGACGTTGTAGGTC
>DMOB01000287.1:0-10167 GCA_003452475.1 Acidimicrobiaceae bacterium
TTCGGGGATGGTGTAATTGGTAACACAACTGGTTCTGGTCCAGTCATTGGGGGTTCGAGTCCTCCTCCCCGAACAAAAATATTGAAATTAATTTGAGGGGCGATTTGAGGAAAAGTAAGATAATTGCCCAGGAAACTTGCGTGTGGCTGAGAGCCTGGTAGCTTTCGCTCACGCTGGGCAAAGTGCTTTTGTGTAGTTAATTGAAAGGGGGTGCGGCGCGTGGCGTTGCTTGAAGTTGCAGATATCTCTGTCCAATTCGGCGGAATTCGTGCGCTCGACGACCTGTCGTTTACTTTAGAAGAAGGCCAGATCCTTGGCCTGATAGGTCCGAATGGTGCAGGTAAGACAACGTTGTTTAATGTTGTCAGCCGAATTTATGACCCAACAGCTGGTTCGGTCACTTTTGATGGGAAAGATCTAACGGCCATGTCGGCTCACCAGATCAGTGAAGTTGGTGTGTACCGAACTTTCCAAAACCTGGCATTATGGCCAGGCATGACGGTTATAGAAAACGTGATGGTTGGTGATCACACCAACACAAAATCTAATGTGATTTCAGCCGCTCTAAGACTTCCAAGCATGAGAAGAGAAGAAAAAGATCTCCGTAATCGTGCATGGGCCGCTTTAGAAGAAATTGGCCTCGAAGAAGTGGCGTTTCATCCTGCTGCTGGGCTCCCGTTCGGTACTTTGAAAAGAATCGAATTAGCCAGGGCACTTATAGCTAACCCTCGCCTCATCATGCTTGATGAGCCAGCGTCGGGCTTGACACACGCTGAAGTTGACTCGCTCGCTGCAGACATAAAAGGTCTGCGTGATCGCCATAACTTGAGTGTGCTGCTCGTTGAGCATCATATGAAGATGGTGCTCGGGATCAGCGAAAAGCTGGTTGTGCTTAACTTTGGACGCAAAATTGCTGACGGTGACCCGGATGTCGTGCGTAACGACCCGGAAGTTATCGAGGCTTACTTGGGGAGTTCATAATGAGCGACGATGTAATTGATGACGTAGGACTAGTTGCAAAGAATCTTCATGCTTCGTACGGGGCTGTTGAGGTTCTTCGAGGTCTAGATTTCGAAGTTGCTCAAGGCAAGGTGTCTGTAATCCTGGGCGCTAATGGAGCCGGAAAGACTACGACGCTTCGAGCTATCTGCAACATGTGTAACTCTTCTGGAGATGTGTCGCTAGGCGGAGTGGATATTAGTCGGCTTGGCACTGCAGAAATTGTTCGAAAAGGCGTAGCGCACGTGCCGCAAGGCCGGGGTACTTTCCCAGAACTCTCTGTCAACGATAATCTTCTTGTAGGCGCATACGTGCGTAAAGACAAGGAAATCAACGAGGATATAGACCGCTGGTTTGAGATTTTCCCGAGGCTTGCTGAGAGGCGAGAGCAGCTGGCTGGCTCGCTTTCAGGCGGAGAGCAGCAGATGCTTGCTGTAGCTCGTGCCTTAATGTCTCGCCCCAAGCTGCTCCTCTTAGATGAGCCTTCGCTTGGACTCGCTCCACTTATTATTGAAGATTTATTTACACGCTTCACAAACTTAAACAAAGAGACTGGTTTGACCATGTTAGTCGTGGAACAAAATGCCAATCTTGCTCTCGACATGGCTGACTATGGTTACGTCATCGAAAGTGGCGAGATAACTCTTTCCGGACCCGCCGACCAACTTAAGAGCGATCCTGCAGTGCAGGAAGCGTACTTAGGCGCCTGAGGAGGACCAGAAGATATGACTTGGAATTTTGATATTCTTCCAGACTTTGTTTTTAACGGCTTAAGTCTCGGAGCAATTTATGGGACGGTAGCACTTTCGCTAGTGCTTATTTTCAAAGCAACGACTCTGATCAACTTCGCTACAGGCGAGTTGGCTATGATCGGCGCTTTCATGGTCTATGTATTACACATGGAGCAGGGCCTTTGGCTCTGGCTATCAATTCTGATCGCCATGATTATAAGCGCCGGTCTAGGTGCTCTTATTGAAAGAACGCTAACGCGACCGTTTGATCCTGCTGATCACCTTCCGGTGGTGCTCATTACACTTGGTCTGTTCCTGATATTCAACGCATTGGCGGGCGATATCTGGAACTATCAGGTCCGAATTCTTACCAACCCATTTGGCAAGTTCCCGTCCTGGGTTCCTGGTCTTGGTGGCGATAGATTCGTAATGATTTTGGGTAGCCGGCTTAAATATCAATCCATTGGTATTTGGCTGACATTAGCTTTGGCGCTCTTCTTACTTGGTCTTATTCTCAATAAGACCAAAATGGGCTTGGCTTTCCGTGCAGTTTCATCGAATGTGGAGTCAGCTCGACTAGTTGGAGTTCATACAGGTAGAACTCTTGGATTCGGTTGGGCTATCGCTTCTGCTTTCGGAACACTTGGAGCAGTTCTTGTTGCACCGCAACTAGGCGGTGTTAACCCAAACATGATGGCGACTATCCTTATCTATGCTCTCGCTGGAGCGGCCCTTGGTGGTCTTGATAGCCTGGGAGGCGCTGTAATGGGCGGTATCCTAATTGGTTTGATCCAAGCGGTTCTAGTCATGTGGCTAGGGGTAGTTGTCTTTGGTCAGGCTTACATGTCAATTCTGCAGCTTGCTGCGGCGTTCGTACTTATTCTTATTGTCCTGCTCTTCCGCCCGTCGGGTCTCTTCGGATCCCGCCGCGTAGAGCGCGTCTGAGACAACTGGAGGAGATTGTAAATGAGTTCACCACTTGTTGTCGTTGCTAAAGGCGGCGCAGAACATAAACGCTGGCAATATGTCCAGTATCTATACCTAGCAGCATTTGTGCTGTTAATTCCCGTGGTCTTGCAGCCATTCGAAATTGGGAAAATGAACCGTGCACTGGTGCTCAGTGTGGCGATTCTAGCTGTCAACCTCGTTGTAGGTTTCAACGGAATGTTGGCTCTTGGTCACTCCGCTTTCATGGGAGTGGGGGCGTTCGTAACTGCCTCCCTTGTCCAAGATGAAAACTGGGATTTCTGGATGGCGCTACCAGTCGTGGTTACGGTTGGTTTCGCTCTAGGTATCCTCGTTGGATTACCGGCTTTGAGAGTCAAGGGCCTCTATCTGGCATTAATAACTATCGCGCAAGCGACCGTTTTCCCGACACTCGTCAATATCGACGAATTAGGAATTGCTAAGAGAACTGGCGGCCCTAACGGAAAAGGCGTATCCGAAGAGGTAATTGCTCCGAGCTACTTCGAATGGCTTCCTGGAGTTGATGGTGCCCGAGGTGGCTCTGCTTACCGTTACTGGTGCATTGTCTTAATCCTTGGCATCACTCTTATGTTAGTAACCAACTACATTCGCAGTCGCCCAGGACGGGCCGTGTTAGCAATTCGTGATAACGAAGCTGGCGCAGCTGTTTATGGCGTGAATCTACCTATTGTTAAAACTGTGAACTTCGCGATCAGCGCAGGTCTCGGCTCTCTAGCTGGATTAATGTGGTGCCTTGATAAGGGGTTCGTTGCCGGTCAGGACTTCACGTTCCTGCTAGCTGTTGACCTCATTATCGGCCTCGTTATTGGCGGTGTTGGAACTCTTCAAGGATCACTTCTTGGTGGGCTCTTCGTCGTTTGGGTAAATGACTTAACAAAAAGAATTTCGATTCCGTTGGGTCTTTACACTCTGAATGGTGACGGACCTCTGGCAAAGGCAATCTTTGGCTTGATCTTGATTCTTTTCACGTTCTTTGCACCAGGCGGAATTGTGTCTTTGGCAAAGTCAGTTCAGAATAGGTTGATAAAGATTGTTCCAATTCGTCCTGATGGAACTCCTGCCGAGGATTTGGATAGTTTCGATCCAGGTATGGAATCTGACAGAGCGCAATCAGCTATGAAACTTGCGATAGTAGGACCTGTCCTCGTCACAATTGGCTGGTTGTTAATGAATGTGAATAACCTGATAGTTGGCTGTTTAGCATTCGGCTTAAGATTCTCGATTCTTGTCACGGCGCCAGTCGCTATGCTCGTTGGCTCGAATGAGCTGAAGGCACTTGCTGCTGGTAAGCGACCTGAATCGATAAAGGGACAAGCTGGTATGGCGAGACTTATCGGCGGTCTAGGCTTCCTTTTTGTGGTGCTTTACGGTCTTTGGTTGTTTATAACTCAATACAGCTAATAACTAATTCAGCATCGTTTAGATAAATTAAAAAGAGCGGGAGTGAGCAAATGCTTTCTCCCGCTCTTTGATTCCTGAATCGTACTACTATCTGAAAAGCATCTATGGATTACGTACTTCTCCTGCAACGAATTTTTGATGCGTTGTTTAACAGCGCCATATATTCCTCTCTGGCATTAGCCCTTGTAATTATTTTCAGAGCGACGGGATTATTGAATTTTGCACAAGGCGAAATGGCTACGTTTAGTGGCTACATTGCTTTTGTATTTCTAGTTGGTCCCCAACCAAGGTTAAAGGGTGGTGGGTTGGCCGGACTTATTCCCGGCGTGCCTTTGTCTGTTCCGCTCGCAATTATGGGTGCAGTCCTAGCTGGTATGGCCGTAGGAGCTGCTACGGAGAGAGTACTCATAAGGCCCCTAAGGAACGCCCCAGAGCTATCTCTGGTCAATGTCAGCATAGGATTATTGCTGGTTATAAACTCGCTCATGGCGCAATGGTGGGGAACTGGTCCACGTGTTTTCCCGGCACTATTTCCGACTGGAGCTGGGCAGAACTTTGACATTTTTGGAGCACGACTGAGGTACTCGACTATCGGCGTGTGGGCTTTATTATTTGTAGTCCTCATTTGCCTGATTTTTTTATTAAAGAAAACACGGATTGGGCTTGCATTTAGAGCTGTATCTGTAAACCAAACCAACTCAGAACTTGTGGGAATCCCCGTGGGAAGAATCCTGATGTATGGCTGGGCTTTGGCGGCGGGTTTCGGTGCTTTAGCGGCATGTATCTGTGCAAACTCAGTCCTACTGGAGCCGAGCATGATGCTACGGGTCCTTGTTTATGCCTTCGCAGCTGCAACATTGGGTGGACTGGATTCTCCTAAAGGAGCGCTTGTAGGCGGAGTGATAGTTGGCATGAGCCAGACTTTAATACCGGCTTACGTGCCATTTATCGGGTTCGAGTTAAGCGTTCTGCCGGTGCTGATAGCAATGACAGCGGTACTCCTCGTCAGACCAGCTGGTTTATACGGCACAAAACGAATAGAGCGCGTCTGATGCGCGGAAGTGTCAGAATAAAGCCGCTGCAAAGCATCGCCGTAGTTCTAATTACGACTTGGTTAGTTTGCTTACCTTTTGTCAGCACCACCACGGAACTCAGGCAACACACGCAAGTGATCATCGCTGTGTTGGCTGTGCTGGGAGTCAATATTGCGACCGGGTACGGGGGAATGATTAGCTTAGGACACGGCGTCTTCGTTGGTATTGGAGCTTTTGCTACCGGCTATTTTGTTGACGAGATGTCACTTCCATGGATTCTGGCGATATGTATGGGCATAGTCACGGCATCGCTTTCGGGCGCGCTTGTAGGCATCCCCGCGCTGCGCATTAAGGGGATTCACCTAGCTCTTTTAACCCTTTGCATGGCGATAGTTTTCCAGCCGTTAAGTAAAAGATTCCCGGCGTTTACAGGAGGAGTTAGCGGTAAGGCGATCGAGGCTCGCTTTGAGGCTCCCCTATGGCTTGGGGATAGCAGGATGGCCTCAGCTGTTTACCGATATGTCTTTTGTATCTTGGTAGTTCTGTTTGCCCTTGGCTTGACGTGGAACTTGGTCAACAGTCGAGCCGGCAGAGCGATGAGAGCTCTGCGGGACAATGATACTGCCGCAGCAATATATGGAGTCAATTTAGTTCGTACACGGGTCATCACGTTTTCTATCAGCGCTGGGCTCGCCGGTTTGGCCGGAGCGCTGCAAGTGGTTCTGGTTCCCTACGTTTCTCAGGATAATTACACGGTGCAAGAATCACTGGTCGTATATGCAACGGCGGTGATAGGCGGTTTAGGTTCGATTTGGGGATCAGTCCTTGGTGTCATAGCGAGAACCGGGTTCGGAGCTTTAGGCGAACGTCTCTCTGGAGTAGATGGCTTTGGCTTCGTGAGCGAATTTTTTGAGCTTCTTGATGAGCAAGCTTTTGTTTTCGGCGTTGGCTTGATCGCTTTGACCTTCATCTTCCCCCGGGGTTTAGCTGGCATTGGAACAAAAAATAAGCAGCAAACGGGTAACTAAATAGCAATGTCATGCGGTTGCTATTTTAAGAAAACGATTAATCAGGTAAAAACTGATTGACCACTTAGTTGTAATACTTTCGTAACTAAACAATCGATCATTAGATAAGTGACATGGGATAAAAATCAAGGTGGGTGTCGCTAAGGGTGCCATGTAGACATCTTGTTTAAAATTAAAAATATTTTAAGACTGGGGGCCATCGAGCAAATGTTTGATGGCCCCAGCTATTTTGCAGCGAAATTACTCATGGATATGGACGTATTTCGAGATATCTAAAAATATCTGTTCGGTGCCTATGTTTGCCTGAGCGGCGTGGTCGCTATGCTTGTCGTCCATGGCGATTGCGTATCGTCTATAAGGCCCCCATCGTCTAGCGGCCTAGGACACCACCCTCTCAAGGTGGCGGCACGGGTTCGAATCCCGTTGGGGGTGCGAACGGTGTTAGCAGCTTTGTATGCTCTCAGCAAAATTGCAGCGTTGGTGGAGATGCTGCTTCACTATGATTTACGAATAAACGAAAAGCTTATGAATTCTTTATGCTCAAATTTTTAAGAGCGCCGTGAGGCGTTGGTTTTCTACTAAGGGTAATGTCAACTGAGTTCGCTATAAAAGGTTCAGTAAATAGATGACTACTTGGCACAAGCACTTACCAGCAGGTATGAATGCTCCAGATTTTGAGCTTGAATCGACTGAGACTCTTCCTTCGTTGTGGCTGAACGTCTGGAGAAAGAGTCCGCAGCGAAATGTCCTTTACGACGAGGAATCTGGTTGGATAACCGGGGGTGACCTGTTGCGTCGCTCAGAACTAGCAGCGAGAAAGCTTTCAGCAGCGGGGATTGTTCCGGGCGACAGAGTTGTTTTGAGTGGACCCAGCTCCACCGATTTGGTTATCTGTCATGTAGCGATATTGCGGCTCGGTTGTGTTGTCGTTCCTGCTAACGGTGCCTACAGAGAAGAAGAAATCAAACATGTAATCCAGGACTCTCGACCATCAGCTGCGATTGTGGATAATTCTGCGTGGGAGCCTTGGATCAAGAATGTCAATTCCGCGATAATCGTAACTAGCTCGAAGATGTCTTTGCCTGACGGCCCGCCTATTCCGCTGGACCAAGTTGATGCTGGGGATCCTGCGTATATTGGATATACCTCCGGGACAACTGGCAGACCTAAGGGAGCTTTATTATCGCATCAGAATTTAGTGAGCTCGGTTCGAGCTCTTGAATTAGCCTGGCGATGGGTTAAGGATGACACCCTCATATTGACTTTGCCGTTGTTTCATATGCATGGACTTGGGGTAGGTATCCACGGAGGTTTGACAGTCGGTTGTAAAATTATTCTTCAAAGAAATTTCGATCCGGTAAAAGTTATCGAAGCGAGTGAACAGTTTGAGGCATCGATGTTTTTCGGTGTTCCAACTATGTATAGTCGGCTTGTTGAGTCCCCTCGTGCTCACGAACTGAAACGGCTACGTTTGTGCGTTTCTGGGTCCGCTCCGTTACCAGCTGATCTGCATATGAAGTTTGAAGAAATAACTGGCCAAAAAGTTATCGAGAGGTATGGCATGACAGAAACTGTCATGCTCGTATCGAACCCATATGACCTAGAGCGTCGCCCTGGTTCCGTTGGATTTCCATTACCTGGAGTAGAAGTGAGATTGTCTAAAGAACTTTCCGAAATAGAAGTGAGCGGTCTTAATATTTTTGAAGGCTACTGGGAAAACCCTGACGCGAATAGCGAAGCGTTTAATGATGGCTGGTTTAAGACTGGCGACATTGGACAACTAGATGATGATGGTTACTTATCTATAGTTGGTCGTGCTAAAGAGTTGATTATTTCTGGTGGGTACAACGTATACCCAAGAGAAGTAGAAGACGTTTTGAATCAGCATTCAGATGTAATGGAATGTGCTGTTGTTGGCGAAATGAGCGATGAATGGGGAGAAACCGTAGTGGCATATATTGTTTCTCACCGACAATTTGATGATGAAGAACTCAAACTATTTGCTGGTACTTATCTGGCGGACTTTAAGAGGCCCAGAGTTACATACAGAGTAGATGCTCTCCCTCGTAACGCTTTAGGAAAGGTTCAAAAACATCGACTAGTAGGGGGAAAGGTGACTGATTAAACGCTGTGCCGGCTGTCCATAGCAGCGAGCCTTGATGACTGTGCTGTCTCATCATCGAAATAGGTTTGACTTTTACGCTCGGCAACGACTCTCTCGTTGTACGTCTGGATTTCTAAATCTCGATATTCGCTAGTCCAGCCAAGTTCTGCAGCCATCAAAGAAGCCGCATCAGGAGCCGCATCAGACGCACGATCCCAAGACTCGATTGATAGACGGGTTCTTCGAGTTAATACATCCTCTAAATGGAGCGCACATTCAAATCGGGCAGCATGAACTACTTCGGCTCGTAGATACGGATAACCAGGCGATAGTTGCTCTATTAACTCGGGCGATTCGGCAATGATGTCGAATACTTCATGTATCCGATCTCCGTGCCGATCAAGGAGGTGTCTTGCAGTGGCAACGTCGATGTTGTTCTCTGTAGCTAGAGAGATAATTTTTTCTTCTAACTTAAGAAAATTCGCTGCTCCGATAAGCCGTATTTCCTTTGTCTTACTCGGAGAAACCCAGCGAGGAACTTCGGTAACAGCGGCATTGACTGCATCACTTGCCATTACCCGGTATGTCGTATATTTGCCGCCAGCTATTGAAACAACCCCTGGTGTGGGATGAAACACATGATGCTCGCGACTCAGCTTTGCGGTGTCGTTTGACTCTCCAGTAAGCAGCGGTCTGAGGCCGACATAAACACCCTGAATGTCGTTTGTGTCGAGCTTGTTCTCTAAGAGCTCATTCACACGCTTCAACAGGTAACTAATATCATTGCTAGTTGCAGCTGGATGAGCTCGGTCTAGGTCCCAATCAGTGTCTGTGGTGCCAATAATCCAGTGATCACTCCATGGAATAATAAACAAAACACTTTTCTCTGTTCGAGATACCAGACCAGTTGACGATTTTATTCGGTCTCTGGGAACTACGAGATGCACGCCTTTAGATGAGCGGACCTTTTTTTGGCTAGTCTCGGTGGTATTGTCATGCGCTAACTGCTCGACATCGTCAGTCCAGACTCCCGTAGCATTTATAACACAGCTAGATCTGACTTCTATACGGCGACCAGATTCTGTGCAAACAGCTTTAACTCCAACGACTTTGTCACCGTCTTTTAAAAAGTCTACTACTTGTGTAGAAGTCAGGATGTGGGATCCATACCCTGCGGCCGTGCGAGCTACAGAGATTGTGTAACGAGAATCATCGGTGAGAGCATCCGAATAGATAATCGCGCCGCAGCCCTTCACCATTTTTATGTCTGGAGATAAATGTTTCACCGCTTTTGGTCCGACGTGTCGATGGCGTGGTAATGAATTACGAGTACCAGCGGCGAATAGATCATATAGGCCAATCCCGAACCCGACGTAGATGCGTTCCCAGAACCGGTGTTTAAGCGGGTATAAAAAAGAAACCGACTTCACGAGATGTGGAGCGATTTCTTTAGTCAGCAAGTTCCGTTCTCGTAAAGCTTCAAGAACGAGCCTGAAATTGAGCTGTTCGAGATATCTGACTCCGCCGTGAATCAGTTTTGAAGAGCGACTGGAGGTACCAGAAGCTAAATCTCGCTGTTCGAACAGAGCAACAGTTAGACCTCGACTGGCTGCGTCAAGAGCACATCCTACTCCTGTGATGCCGCCGCCTATGATAATCAGATCAACGTGATTACCATCAATAGCATCGAGAGACACAGCTCGTTGTTCTGGCCCTAACCGGTCACTTGCCACATTTATAAGGCTAGGACTGAATTTAGGAAAGCCCTGCTTTTTGAGGAAAACACAATCTAGGCTGTAGGTGTTGTGGATCGAATGGAAAGAGTAACAAAGCTATTAATGTTCTTACTGAGTTCTTCGCGCCCGATGACCAGGGATGAGATA
>DMOB01000111.1:0-2748 GCA_003452475.1 Acidimicrobiaceae bacterium
CTGTGTGCTTACTCTTGTGCCGATGCTCTGCCTATTACGAACCTCACCAATGGCGGTGCTCATTCCGAAGAGTATATTAGAGGGGGCCCAGCAAAATGGGCTCGATTTGACCCCAGGCCCGTGTTGATGCCACCCGACTGGTCAAAGGTCGGTCACAAGTCTATCTTTGAACATCAGCAAAAATAATCTGGTCCGTTTAAGAGTTATTGACGCCGGATACGTCCAATAACTTCAGGGGATCGTTTTTGATCAGAGAAGAGCTCGGCGTTTTCCTTTCATACTTTCTGGCTGGCGTGTTGATGATTTCTTCTAAATCGGTGGCTGAGATCCCAGATTTTTCTCTCTCCGGGCTGACTTTGCCGTACACAGTGTTGCGTTGGGCAGGGTTCCGGTTGAGCATGCGAATGAGTTTGCGCATTTCCGTTGGTGAAGTCTCCTGGCCATGCTGTGTTCCTGCTGCCCGGCTAATGGATTCGTTCATCAAGGTACCGCCCAGATCGTTGCAGCCTGCGTTCAGGCAGGCTTTAACACCTTCATGCCCCATTTTTACCCAGCTGGCTTGAATATTCTTGATTGATTTCCCAAAGGCTATTCTGGCGACCGCATGCATCAAAACGGCTTCCCGAAATGTGGGTCCTCTGCGTGCCTGACCTTTTAGGTACATGGGCGCTTCCATGTGAACGAATGGCAACGGAACAAATTCGGTGAATCCTCCAGTCTTTTCTTGCAGGTCTCTAATCCGAATAATGTGGCGGGACCAGTGCTCGAGTCGTTCCACGTGGCCATACATGATGGTCGCTGTCGTTCTAAATCCAACTTCATGCGCGGCTTCCATCACGTCTAGCCACTGTTGAGTGTTGATTTTATCTGCACAAATTACTGCGCGAACCTCGTCGTCTAAAATTTCGGCCGCAGTTCCAGGCAGCGTGCTTAGTCCAGCATCCTTTAAGAGTGACAAATATTCGGGAGACTCCATGTCCATGGTGGCTGCGCCCTGCCATATCTCTAGTGGTGAAAATGCGTGGATGTGCATTGATGGCACAGACTCTTTAACAGTTTTTAGTATGTTGATGTACGTTTCGCCAGTGTATTCCGGGTGTATACCTCCCTGCATACAAACTTCAGTGGCGCCCCTGTCCCAAGCTTCCTTGGTGCGCCGAGTGATCTCTTCTTCGGACAGATCGTAAGGTCGCCCTCTCAGATTTTCGGCAAGCTTTCCCTTTGAAAAAGCACAGAATTGACATTTAAAATAGCAAATGTTGGTGTAGTTAATGTTTCGATTGACCACGAAACTCACCGTGTCTCCATTAATCTCCCGACGAAGCCGGTCAGCGGCCTGAGTGACCGCAGAAAAATCATCTCCTCTAGCCTGGAATAGCCGAACGATATCTTTTTCTTCCAGAGCAACATTATTGGCCGACTGCTCTAAGATAGATTGGATATCATTCGAAACTTTTTTGGGTTCGTTGATGAGCCCGCTCATAATCTCATTGGGCGGTTCTATTTCGACGTCGCCCGGACACCATTGATCTGTTCTGGCGAACCCTTCTGTGTCGATCATGTCTGCAATTCGCTCGTGAAGATTCGGATGTATCCAGGAACTGAGTTCTCTAGCGTATGCAGGGTAAATGGTTAGTCTTTCGTCTAGGTGCTTTCCTGCTGCGTAGGTCTGATCTGCCAAATCGCTTAAATGGGGCCATGGGGCCTCAGGATTAACGAAGTCAGGTGTAACCGGAGAAACGCCGCCCCAATCATTGATACCAGAGTTGACGATCTTGGAGAGCACTCCCGGACTCAAATTGGGCGGTGCTTGCACGCTCATGCTCGGTCCAAATATGACTCTTGCTATACCGATGGTCCAAAGCAGTTCATTCAAATCTGGTTCTGGTGCATGAACCATCTTGGTTTCGGCTTTCGCACGGAAGTTCTGGACGATGATTTCCTGTATGTGGTGATATTCTTCGTGAATGTCTCGTATTTTTAGGAGGCTTTCGATACGCTCGAGTCTAGTTTCTCCTATGCCGATCAAAATCCCGGTTGTGAAAGGGATCTTCGCAATTCCTGCATTCCTCAGCGTCTGAAGCCTTACAGATGGGATTTTATCTGGAGACCCATAATGCGGCATTCCTTTTTCACAGAGCCTTTCTGACGCCGATTCAAGCATGATGCCCATGGAAGGTGATACTGACTTTAAGTCCTCGAGCTCCTCGGGCGATAAATTTCCGGGGTTCAGATGAGGCAGTAGTCCCGTCTCTTCGAAGACTCGCTGTGCGGCCACTTTAAGATATTCGGTGGTCGTCTTGTATCCCATTTCTGCGAGCGCTTCTCGCGCCGCCTTATATCGTAGCTCGGGTTTTTCGCCCAGAGTAAATAACGCCTCTTTGCAGCCCATTTCAGCGCCTTGTTTTGCTTGCGCTAATACCTCGTCGATACTCATATAGGGCGCCATCACTTTTCTGGGTACTTTCGCAAAAGTACAGTAATGGCAGACATCCCTGCACAAATGAGTCAGCGGTAGGAATACTTTGCGAGAATAGGTCACTACATTATTGAACTGTTGATCTCTCAACTCGGCCGCGACCTTGGCGATCGCCGCCGTATCATTAAACTCTGCAAGCGAGATGGCGTCTGCATTAGAGAGGTGATCGCCCCGCAGGACATTTTCTAAGATTGTGATGCTCATTTTTTTGACTCTATCGTGCGTGGCTTGTGTGCAGATAACCGATCGATGATTCCAGATCTAGATAG
>DMOB01000084.1:0-5090 GCA_003452475.1 Acidimicrobiaceae bacterium
GCGATGAAGTGGCTACTGTGGGCGGGGTTATTGGCATAATAGTTGCGGTGGAAGAAGGCGACGCAGTCGTCGCCCTCGAGGTTGACACAGATGTCGAGCTACGAGTTCAGCGACGCTCTATAGGAGAAATCATTACGAAATCGTCAGATCTAGAAGATGATGTTGCCTCAGACGACGATGGCGATGATGATTGAAATTAACTGGCTACCGAATCGGAGTCTCTAAACTGTGCGTCGTTCCCATTTAATTTCCCTAATCCTTGTTGTAGCAATGTCGGCGAGCGCTTTTGTCGCCGTCCTTAGCGCTGGATGGGCCCCTGTCCTCGGCGTGCAGCTACAAGGAGGTGTCGAAGTCGTTCTCAGGCCAGCAAACGAAGTTTCAGAAGAACAATTCGAACGCGCCATAGAAATTATTCGAAACCGAGTTGACGCAATCGGCGTCGCTGAGCCTGATATCACCAGACAAGGCAACCAAGTTGTAATTCAATTACCTGGTGTAAAAGACAAGCAGCGAGCAGTTGATCTTGTTGGGCAGACAGCAGCTCTGGAATTTCGGCCAGTATCAGGAATTTATCCAGCCGAAACAAACGCAGCTGAACTTGGCCTAAGCGAAGAATCGTTAGCGCTTCTGACTGATATAGACAGTGATTCGTTAACAGAGCTAACGCTGTCAGACATTATTTCTGATTCAAGCGGAGAGGAAGATCTGGTATATAGCAACGTATTGTTTAGCGATAAAACCGGCGCCTATGTTTATTTTTTGAATGCTTCAGAACTAACTGGTGACGCCGTAGAGAACGCAGCGGCAACATTCGAGGGCCAATGGATTGTCAACGTAGAATTTAATGACGAAGGGTCTGCAGGCTTTGATCAAATGGCCTCTGCCTATTTCGGACAGCAAGTAGCGATTGCTCTAGATGGAGTCGTTGAGTCATCGCCAACAATTAATGCTCAAGAATTCGGTGGTACGGCAGTTATTAGCGGTTCATTTACTGAGCAAGAAGCTAAAGATCTTGCCCTGGTATTGCGATTTGGCGCTCTCCCGGTTGAGTTCGAACAAGACGATGTCCGAACTGTTTCAGCCACCCTTGGCGATGGAACTCTCCGAGCGGGCGTAATTGCTGGAATAGTAGGCCTTGGGCTCGTTGCTTTGTACATGCTCCTCTACTACAAGTTACTTGGACTAGTAGCCGTCTGTAGTTTGGCTATTAGTGGCTCTATCCTTTGGTCGATAATTGCCTGGCTTGGTGAACGTCAGGGATTAGCTCTGACTCTTGCAGGCGCCACGGGGATCATTGTGTCAATCGGTGTTCAAGTCGACTCGAACATTGTTTATTACGAGAGAATTAAAGAAGAAGTGCGTCGCGGTAGAGCCGTGAGATCGGCCGCCGACAAAACATTCAGCGGTGCTTTTTCGACCATAGTTTGGGCAGACCTTGCTTCGCTCATTAGCGCTGCAGTGCTTTACCAGTTGACCACCGGAACTGTTCGCGGATTTGCGCTATATCTAGGAATAGCGACACTTATTGACATTGCGGTGTCCTATTTCTTTATGCGACCGCTAGTAGTAGTTATTGCGCGCAAGTTAGTCGGAGAAAAACCGAAACGAATAGGCATGTCTCATATCGATGCTGAGGTGACCCAGTGATCAAAATACTTCGATTGATGTACCGAGGCGATAACAAGTGGGACTTTATGTCTGCCTGCCGACGCGTCGCCATAGGGTCAGCAGCGGTAGTTCTTGTTTGTCTGATAGCTATTGTAGCCAGAGGGCTTAATCTCGGAATCGAGTTCGAAGGTGGTTCGGTTTGGGAGATTCCCGCTAAGGCTTCTGTCGAACTAGAAACAATTGAAAATGCTGCTTTAGATGCTGGTCTTACGGATTCGCGCGTCCAAAAAATAACCGGCGGCGAGGATATTTTTAGAGTACGAGCCGGATCTACGCTAACCGAGAAAGAAACTTCTATAATTTCTACTTTGGCCGCAGCTGCTTCAGTGGATGCAGAGTCGATCAGCACTCGAGCAGTTAGCGCTTCTTTCGGTGATCAAGTAGCCGGTAAAGCTCGCAGGGCCTTAGCAGTATTTCTTGCTTTAATAGCTTTGTACCTAACACTCCGATTCGAGTGGAGAATGGCTTTGGGGGCTCTTGTAGCTTTGTTCCATGACCTCGCAATAACTGTTGGTGTCTATGCCATATTTCAGATTGAAGTGACTCCAGCTACCGTTGTCGCGTTCTTGACGATTATGGGCTATTCGCTGTACGACACAATTGTTGTGTTCGATCGCGCCAGCGAAAATAACAAAGCACTGTCGGCCAAAAGCCGGATTACTTACCGAAACTTGGCCAACGTCTCATTGAACCAAGTGATAATGCGATCGATAAACACCACTATTACATCGGTGTTGCCAGTTGCCTCACTTCTAGTTGTCGGCTCGTTCATTATGGGTGCAACAAGCCTTCAAGAGTTTGCCATTGCCTTGCTTGTAGGACTGATAGCCGGAGCTTATAGCTCGTTGTTTGTAGCGATGCCTTTTGTGACTGTGCTTAAAGAAAGGGAGCCGCACTGGGTGGCGATGCAAGAAGCTGCGAATATCCGAGGGACAGAGGACACTTCGAGTGAAGCAGCTGCACTGTTAGCAGCTGGTCAATATAAACGAAATGTGTCACCGCGCCCTCGGAAAATCGGCAAAAAACGGTGAATAGCTAATCAAGCTACGAGTGAAGCTATCCAGTCGCAAATGACCTATTCGAGTTCTTTGTTAGCTATAGAAATAAAAGCGGATTTGATTATGCAAGTAGCTCCTTAAGAAAACTAATTCTTCGCGTCCGAAGGAATAGATACCCGCAGGAGAAGATTTGTGGTCCACTGTGACTGACAACTATTTCTTATTCCTTCGGCCTAAGTGAAAAGGAGGTAACGATGGCGGCTGTTTCGAGAGTACTTCCATGGCGACGCGCATCTGCACCTGTTCACACTGAGATTCAAGGAGTGGTTGATCGCTATAAAGCCAGATGGCCTCGCTATCCAGCAGATCTGATTAACAATGCTTATGGGACAGCTGTACTAGCTCATAAAGGTCAACGAAGAAAATCTGGCGAAAGTTACATCATTCACCCAGTAGCGGTGGCGTCGGTAGTCGCTGAAATGGGGCTTGATGACGTGTCCATAGCAGCGGCGCTACTTCACGACGCAGTCGAAGATACAGGAATTGAACTAATTGAAATCCGCGAGAAGTTCGGCGCGGATGTAGCAGCGATAGTCGATGGGGTAACCAAACTTGATCGCGTCAGCTTCGCCACGAAAGAGGCGCAGCAGGCAGCGACGCTGAGAAAAATGCTTTTGGCAATGGCGCGTGATATGCGGGTTCTACTAATAAAACTTGCAGACAGATTGCATAACATGCGAACGATAGGAGCATTGGAAAGATCTAAACAAGAACAAATTGCAAGAGAAACGTTAGATATATACGCCCCGTTAGCTCACCGACTTGGAATGCAAGAAGTACGAGCTGAGCTAGAGGACCTTGCTTTCGCTGCGCTGTACCCCAAAAGGTATGCTGAAATTGACCGTCTTTTGGCTGAACGGACCGTGGAACAAGACAGATACGTTGACAAACTATTGATAGAAATTCGCAGTCGACTAGCAAAAACGTCTGTAGAAGGCACAGTCACAGGTCGTGAGAAACACCATTGGGGCGTCTACGAAAAGATGGTCGTAAATGGCCGTTCCTTCGATGAAATTTTTGATTTAGTTGGAATCAGAGTAATAGTCCCGACAGTTCGAGAGGCCTACGCTGCGTTAGGTACTATTCATGCCACTTGGAGGCCTGTGAGTGGTCGTTTCAAAGACTATATTGCGATGCCCAAGTTCAATTTTTATCAATCCTTACACACAACCGTGGTTGGACCTGAAGGAACTGCAGTTGAACTACAGATAAGAACAATTGAGATGCACCATCGTGCCGAACATGGTGTCGCTGCTCATTGGCGCTACAAGGGTCCGACAGACTCTAATTCAGAGGATATGCCTTGGTTAACAAATATCGTTGACTGGCAAAACGAGACTGACGATCCTGAAGAGTTCATGGAAACTCTTAAAGTTGATCTCGAGCAAGACGAAGTATACGTATTTACGCCTAAGGGTGATGTGGTCACCCTTGCCACTCGAGCTACCCCCATCGATTTCGCGTATGCGATTCACACTGATATTGGTGACGCCACAATTGGGGCCAAAATCGATGGTCGGCTGGTTCCCTTGGACCGGGAATTACGATCCGGCGACACGGTCGAAATCTTTACCTCTAAAATCGAAAACCCTCACCCATCCCGAGACTGGCTGGATATAGCTACGACGCCCAAAGCGCAGAATCGAATAAGGCAATGGTTCGCTAGATCCGAGCGCGAAGAATTGGTTGAACTTGGACGCGATCTTGTGACCGATGCATTGAGGTCAGAGGGTCTAAGAGCTCAACCTCTTATCGCTAGTGAAGAACTCCGCCAAGTTAGCCAAGACTATGGCCGTAACGAACTTGAACTTCTTTTCGAGGCAGTAGCAAAGGAAGATTTGCAGGCTGAGGTTATAGCCAAAAAATTAGTTGCTCATCTAAGAAGTGGCAGCGCAGACCAAAAATTACCCGCTAGGCCAGCGCAAGACCGTGGAGCCAGAAGACGCCGAACAACAGGAGTTCACGTAGAAGGGTTAGATGATTCTCTGGTGCGTCTTGCTGGCTGCTGCAACCCGCTTCCTGGGGACGAGATACTTGGATTCGCCACTCGCGGTCGAGGTATCTCGATCCACAGAAGCGATTGTAGTAACGCTGCGGAACTTGTAGATGCGTCTGGTGTGCGTCAAGTAGAAGCAGTTTGGGATAATGCATTCACCGGGCAATTTGTTGTTTCTGTCGAAATTCGGGCCCTTGACCGCGACCACCTTCTGGTTGATGTCGTCAGAGTAATTTCTGAACATTATGTGAGTATTGCTAGCGCAACTACTTTTACTGGCGATGACCAAGTCTCAGTTATGCAGTTCGAAATTGAGATAGGAGACCCAATACTTCTTGACCAGCTACTAGCAGCAGTTAGAGAAATTG
>DMOB01000169.1:0-3748 GCA_003452475.1 Acidimicrobiaceae bacterium
GTTACAGGTCAACCAGCAATTTCTGTTCCAGTCGGTGAACACAAAGGACTCCCTATCGGAGTTCAAATCATTGCGGCACGCGGTCACGATGCTCTACTCCTACAAATAGCACAGCAGCTAGAGGACTCAGAGGCTTTCACCACACTCTCAAACGAGTTATGACAATGCAAAAACATTTCAGCCCGCTAGCAGTGATTCAACAGACTATTGGCTCAGTTCCACGGTCTCTATCATCGGTATCAGACTTCGAAAACCGGACTAAGCGCCGTCGCTCAGCAGCGATTCGAATTTTGGTATTCAGCATCGGGATCTTCCTGGGTCTATCAGGCGCCTTTCTATTTTATCTAATTTGCGTCCTGGCTATCATTCATCATTTACGTAATCAACAACGACAGTTTTTGATTGCAACTGAAAATGGGTTAACACTCGGAGAGTTCAATACGAAAAAAGGGTACATAATCAAAAGCTGGCCGCCAGACACAGAAGTGTCTCTTCATCTAACAGTGGGAGAGCCTGTCATCTCAGTCGTTCTCCCTGACTGGACCGGATTCGCTCAAGGGACAGACTTGACGCTTATCGAAACAACAATAAGAGCTGGAGCAGGAGAGCCGCTACGAGTTTTCAAAAAAAATTAGACCATAGCTAAAACTTCACGAACGAGAGCTTCGTAATCATCTGTAACTAGAACGGCATGAAGTCCAAAAGTTCTAGCTGCATCGACATTTCCAGGATGGTCGTCAAGAAACAAGCAAGAGTCGGCGGGTAACAACAACCTCCTACAGGCTAGTTGAAAGATCTCAGGGTCAGGTTTTCGAATACCAACCTCACATGAATCAACAACGTCTTCAAAATTTTCGATAGGAACAACCGAACGCCACTCACTCCATTCCACAACATTATTAGTAAGAATCGACACACGTAAACCCTGGTCTCGAAGCCGGTGCACCAAACCCAATACGTCTTGATTCAACTCGGCACCTCTAAAAGGATTAAAATCGGAGGCCTCCATTCGAAGCGCCCGATGGTTTTTGGGTAAGTCACGTGCCAAGTTTCTCTTCATATTTTCTATAAAGCTCGTTAACGGAACACGGCCACACTCAACTTCATGCCATATCGGCGGTTCCTGACCCAATACTGGGACCCGACTATATTCACCAAAAAGAGTAGCTAAGGCAGAATCTGGCAAATCCCAATCTTTCGCCCAACGCATAGCAGCCACAAACGGCGACTCAACTAAAACTCCACCAACATCGAATATCACCGCTTCAATAGACATATATGAAAGATTAGCCACACCGCAGAAACTCCAGCTATCAGTGGCTACTGTTATCCATGTGAGACTCCTAAGTTTTAGTATCGATAATAAATCAAAGTTCGGAATCGCCACAGTAGATGGTGTAATCGACCTGACAGCAGTAACTCCTTACAAACATTTAGGAGATCTGCTCGAAGACCTCGAAAGCCTTTCTAGCTTTAGTAATCGTGATCACGACTACACCTGGGAACAAATCAAATTTGATATTCCAATTACCGACAACCGAAGACTTCTCTGCGCTGGACTCAACTATCACAAAAAGTACCCTCTCGGAGGCGAGGTCAAGGCACCCAAACAACCTGTCTATTTCAATAAACCTCCTGGGACCTTAATCGCCCATCAAGATTTCCTTATTCGACCTACAGTCTCTGAGCAACTGGATTATGAAGTTGAACTTGCTATCGTCATCGGAAAGCCGGGACGACATATTAGCGAATCTTCCGCACTTGAGCATGTGGCAGGATACACCATTCTAAATGATGGTTCAGTTCGTAATTGGCAACGCCACAGCGTTGCTGCAGGCAAAAATTTCTATCGATCTGGATCATGTGGCCCATGGATCACCACATTCGATGAGCTTCCGCCACCAGCAGATTTACGAGTAATTTCTCGAGTAAACGGTGAAGAGCGACAGAACGAGCAACTATCTAAAATGATCTTCAGCGTCGAAGAATTAATTTCATACTTGTCAATGGTTATGCCCTTAGAACCGGGAGACATAATTGCAACGGGGTCTCCTGAGGGAACTGGCGGCTCTATGGAACCTCAAGTTTGGTTAGCTGAAGGAGACGCAATCGAATTTGAAATTCCTGGAATTGGAATCCTCGCCAACACCGTCGCTAATGAGACGATTTAGCTAAGGCGATACCCAAAGTGCCATGGTGATGGGTACCTTAGGTTGCACCCATCAGTAAAGGAACACCGACCTGTCTCGTTCACGCCGATTTATCGCTGTAGCAACCATGTGGTTACTTATAGGGACCTTTGTTTCTATCCCTCCAGCAAGCAGCGCCGGAAAGAGCAGCGCTCAATTACGCAAAGAGAAAGCTGCTATTCAGCAGCAGGTCAACCAGCTCCGCAAAGAACGTGATGTCTTCCAAAAAGAAGTGCTGGACCAAGCTCGAATTGTTGATACCGCTAACGCCGAAGTCTCTGAAGTGGAGCAGGCGTTAGCTGATCTCGAATTACTTGTTGCCGAGCAGCGAGACGATCTAACACGCGCTGAACAGGCACTTGAGGGGGCTGTTCTGTCCGTATCTGCAGCAGAGCGACAATCGGCTGAACTTGCTTCTCAGCAAGCTGCCTTAAATGGCCAGGTAAATGACCTGGCCTTGCAAACTTACATCGGTCGTGATTCGACTATTGAAGGATCATTCGGCTTGGCCAGAACTGGGGATATCTATAAGGCCGCTCGAGTTCAAACTCTCATCGGAGCAGCATTCGGTGACATCAATAACACTTCTGATCACCTTCGAGCGCTTCAAGTAGACACCCAAGTGGCAACTAAAGCCTTGAACGAGGCTGTGACCCAAAGGGAACTACTTCGGGGCGAAGCTGAAATTCAATTAGACCAGTTGTTAGAAGCTGTGGGTCTACAAGCTCAAATTGTCTTCGAAGCGGAGAATCGGCTTGAGGCCCGTCTCTACGAAGCTGCGGCTCTAGCTGAACTTGATGCAGAGATGGCGAAGAAAATCGAAGCGGAACAAAACGACTTAGCCAAAGTAGTCAGGGCAGAAAAAGCCAAGCGGGCAGAAGAAGAACGTTTACGCCGAGAAGCCGAAAGGAAGAGAAGAGAAGCAGAAGAAGCCCGTCAACGACGCTTACTGGGCATCGCTGGTGCCCCAACTTCAACTAACTTTGACAAATCGGAATTGACCACGGTCTGGGGAATTCAAGTACACGAATCCATCGCCGATAAGCTCCTAGCCTTATTACAGGCCGCTTCTCGAGATGGCATCAGACTCGGTGGCGGCGGTTACCGCAGCTCGCAATCTCAAATCAATCTACGACGGGCACATTGCGGAACAAGCAACTGGGCCATTTACAGCAAACCTTCCTATCAATCCCGTCCCCCAACGGCTCGCCCAGGTGCTTCGATGCATGAACGAGGTCTAGCAGTGGACTTCACTCAGAATGGACGAGCACTTTGGAGCAACACTTCGGGTTATAGATGGCTAAAAAGAAATGCTTCGAAATATGGGCTCCGAAATCTGCCAAGCGAACCGTGGCACTGGTCAGTAAACGGTCGATAAATAATTTCCGGAACAATTTATAAGTTTTCTCTTATTCATAAGATGCCTCTAACCACCATTGACCATTTTCGATGACACAAAGGTGAGACGTGTCATTGGCGAGCAAAAACTGGAATCTTGCTTGACGGATTTTCTTAGTGGAATCCCACCATCTCTCGTCAAGAAACCAAGGACCTCCCCA
>DMOB01000108.1:0-2739 GCA_003452475.1 Acidimicrobiaceae bacterium
TTACCCCGCCCAAGAAGAGGCCATCCTTGAATTTTTTGAAGGCAGCCATGTCATTTTGAGCACTCCTACAGGTTCAGGTAAATCGCTTGTAGCTTTAGCGGCTCACTTTGATGCACTTTCAAAAGGAGAACGGAGCTTCTATAGCGCACCAATTAAAGCTTTAGTATCAGAAAAATTTTTCTCATTATGCAAGGAATTTGGATCTGACAACGTTGGCATGATCACCGGTGACGCATCAGTGAACGCAGGAGCACCAATTATTTGTTGCACGCAAGAAATCGTCGCAAATCTAGCTCTCAGACATGGGGCCGATGCACCCATTAATAACCTTGTGGTTGACGAATTTCACTACTACTCGGATAGGGACCGAGGGTGGGCTTGGCAAGTCCCACTTCTTGAGTTGACCAAGACCCAATTTCTGCTTATGAGCGCAACGCTTGGCCCTTCTACTTTTTTTGCAGATGACTTACAGAACAGAACCTTTCGATCAGTCGCTTCTGTATCGGGTGCCGTTCGACCTGTTCCACTTTCTTGGGAGTACAGAGAAACGCCCCTTCTTGAGTCGATACAGGAGTCGCTGACTTTGAATCGTGCACCGATTTACGTTGTCCACTTTACTCAAAGAGCCGCCACCGAAAGAGCTCAAGCTCTAACCAGCATAAATGTCCTTAGCAAAGAGGAAAAGCAGGAAATTATCAAAGAAATAGGGGATTTCAAGTTTGATTCGCCTTTCGGGAAAGAAATCAGCAGATATATCAAGCATGGCATCGGAGTCCATCACGCGGGACTACTCCCCAAGTACCGGCTGCTGGTCGAAAGACTTGCTCAGGCTGGTTTACTGAAACTGATTTGCGGAACCGACACTCTTGGAGTCGGGGTTAATATTCCTATCCGGACTGTTCTTTTTACGCAACTTTGCAAATACGACGGTCGTAAAACTTCGATCTTGACGGTTCGCGACTTCCAACAGATAGCTGGGCGTGCAGGCAGACGTGGATTTGATGATGAAGGCTTCGTATGGTGCCAAGCGCCCGAACACGTTATCGACAACGAAAAAGCATTAAAAAAAGCTGGCGAGGACACTAAGAAGAAACGCAAAGTACAGCGTAAAAAACCGCCAGAACGCGGCTACGTCCATTGGGATTCCGAAACATTTAAAAAACTTATTACGGGGCAACCTGCAGCTATGCAATCACGCTTCGAAGTTTCGCATTCCATGCTTCTTAACGTTTTAGATAGACCAGGTGATGGGGCTGCTGCGATGAAAAATCTCTTGACGAACAATCACGAAACTAGAGTGTCCAATAGGTCGCACATTCGGCGGGCTATATCCATCTATCGCTCACTTATATCAGCATCGGTAGTCGAAAAACTTTCTAACATTGATAGTGAAGGCAGATCTATTCGGTTGAATATAGAGCTGCAATCTGATTTCAACATGACGCAAGCTCTATCTCCATTTGTTCTAGATGCCCTCGAGTTCCTTAACATTGACGATCCTGCTTATTGTTTAGATGTTCTTTCTGTAGTCGAATCAGTGCTCGAAGATCCCAAAATCATTCTCACACGACAAATTGAGCTTGCACGTACGGAGCTCCTCGGGGAGTTAAAATCTGACGGAGTTGAGTACGAAGACCGGATATCTAGACTCGATGAGGTAGAACACCCTAAACCACTTAAGGACTTTCTTTACACAACCTTCGATGCCTGGTCGATTCATCATCCTTGGCTTACACACGAAAATATCCGTCCGAAGTCAGTCACTCGCGACCTTTTCGAACGGGCAATGACATTTCGAGAATTTATAAACCATTACAATTTGAAAAGTAGCGAGGGTGCTGTTCTCAGATACCTAACCGATTGCTACAAAGCCCTCGTCCAAACCGTGCCTATCAGAGCAAAAACTGAGGAAGTCTACGACCTAACAGAGTGGCTGGGGACACTCATTCGGCAAGTCGATAGCAGTCTTATCGATGAGTGGGAAAGGCTCAAAAATCCTGAAATAGTGGTCGCTCCGCCTGCAGCAACAAACCCCTTTGACATAACGGTTCAACACCAAGCTTTTTTAGTTATGGTCAGAAACGCCTTGTTTAGGTGGCTTCAGTTGCTCTCGAAGCGCGATTACGAAAACTGCGCTAAATTTGGCAACACCCAACTGAGTAGTGCTGAGTTAATATCTTTAGCTTTGGCACCTTATTGGCAAGAACATGATGTAATTCTCGTGGATCCTGAAGCACGATCAGCTAAGTGGTTTGTATCCGGAGAACGTAATATTGATTATTGGTCAGTAAAGCAAATAATTTGCGATCCCCAGGGTTTCCATGAATGGCAAATCCAGGCTGAAATAGACCTAAGAGCATCTCGGTTACTCGGCGAGGTGGTACTTCAAGTCGTTTCAGTTGCAAAGCTTTAATAAACAGATCAGCTATAAGAAAGCCAAATAGATGCATAATGCCACCATCAGCAATGCTACTCCATAACCAGCGATGCGGTAATGAGCCGGTCCAGGCCACTCGCTAGTCATGAAGGAATTTGGTAGTTAGGGGCTTCTTTGGTGATAATCACATCGTGAGGGTGACTCTCCCGCAGTGCAGCTGCACTAATCTTTACGAATCGAGTTCGAGTTCTTAGTTCCTCAATTGTTCCAGTTCCGCAGTACCCCATTGCTTGTCGAATTCCACCAACTAATTGATGAAAGACATTGGAAAGGGGGCCCTTGTAAGCGACTCTTCCTTCTAT
>DMOB01000082.1:0-3168 GCA_003452475.1 Acidimicrobiaceae bacterium
CGGTAGAAAATTTTATGCTGCTGCTGCCAAGCGAGAGGTGCTACCTAAAAGTTTCGTAGACGCACTTTGCTCCATCCATAATGTCGATTGGAAATCATGCGGGCTTGATTTTCTTGGAGTCCCTACTACGGGCAAAGACTTTGCTTTGAGGGAGATCGCTAAATGGGAAAGTCTTATCGCTGAGTCCGATCACCCTGGTCATCCGATTCTCGCTGATCTTATGGGTTGGCTAATAAGCAACGCTCCATCAACTGAAAAGCTAACTCTAGTTCATGGAGCCTATCGCACAGGAAATGTCCTAATAGAATCTGACAAAGTATCAGCCGTGCTTGATTGGGAGCTTCAAGTTATTGGTGACCCTATGTATGACGTGGCTTACATGCTCACTGAACTCAACCGTGAAGGCACCGACCTTCTATCAAACGTCGTGCCGAGAGATCTATTTCTTAGCAGGTACGAAACTAATACTGGCATCAAGATTGACGAAGAGAAGTGCCGCTATTTCCAACTTTTGTATGCAATGAGGTCGGCAGCTTTTTGGATGAGTGCTGCTGGACTCTACGCTCAATCAAAGAACACAGACCTGCGTCTCGCCAGAACCGAATGGTCAATAACAGTTGCTCTTGAGAGAGCTGCTCAAGAACTCGGCTACTAAGTTCCCTGCATGAACAACGGGATCATTTATAGCTACTCGTCTGTGCTAGAGCCATTAATTTAAGTAGCGCAAAGTCTTCATTTTGTAAATACAACCTTGTTGCTTAGTTCATTTAAAAGTTAAAACGTATTCGTAACATCAGCAAACTGATGGGGCGAATGCGCGTACCCTGCCACAGCTTTAATTACTCTTCCTGAGTTGCCTGAAAAAGCAATTCCTAAATGTGCTTTCGCTATGTGCGAAGGGTCGGCCATTCCTGAAGGCACGCTTCCGTCGAAAACTCGGGTCATTGGAGTTGCGACACCGCCAGGGCAGACTGCATTTATAGTTATATTTTTTCTCCGCAATGATCCAGCTGAAGCTCGGACCAGCCCTACAACTGCCCATTTGGTCATACTGTAAACTGGGTCAGGTGTCCAAGGAATAAGTCCAGCAATGCTCGCTGTTACCGTTATCGCTCCTCCTCCTAGCCGGTCCAACAATGGGACCAGCGCATGCATACCTAGCGCCACTCCATCTATGTTGACATTGGTGGCTCTATGATAGTGCTCTAGATTCCACTCACCTGGGTCATCTGCTGTGCGCGAAAACGCTGCGGGGTCACGAAACTCAACGCCAGCATTCAGAATCGCTAGATCAAGCTTTTCTATCTCCTTGACAGCGGCAGCCCATTCGCTCGAAGAAGTCACGTCAAGCCTGACGAAGGTTCCGTTAATCTCTTTTGCTAAAACTTCACCTTCTTTCGATGCGACATCACACACGATTACATGAGCGCCGTCTTGAGCGGCTAAGCGAGCGGTAGCGGCTCCAATCCCCGATGCTCCACCAGTTATTAACACTTCTTTGCCCTCTAAGCCCCAAGTTTCAAGGTCCGGCAAATCAAGCGATGCATTAAATTGGTTATCACTCATGAACCAACTCTAATCTGTTTTTTCATCGCCTTCAGAAAAACACTTCTCCAGTTGCTCTGATACTTTGCACACAATTTCCGAGCGTTCTTTCGACACACTGTTAATGCCAACCGTCAATTGATCCATACTTGTCACTTTCCTCTCAGGAACGCCCGCGCCAAATTACGGGCTGATTGTTTTACGCAGAAGCAATTTTATGCTTGAGGTATCAACAAGAAGTCTTCTTCGATAAACATCAATACCACTTCCTCGTCCAGCCCTAATTCTCTGGTTATCTATTTCGTGTATTCTCTTAGCAACGGTGCAGCACGATCAATCTCAGCTATACGGTTACTGAAATGCCATAAAATTTCTGGTCTGATAGGTCTCGTGGAGCGTCGATAACGTGGTCTCGAAAGCCCTTTAGCGGAAGCCATATAAAAGTTGTCGATTAAGTAGCGCTGCTAGTTGATGAGGCCATCTACCAGTCCGAGAAGCCGCATACCTACAAGTCCGCCCATGCGCAGATTCTCTATACGCACTCGACAGTAAGCAACTCGCATCCATCGACACTAAAAGCTAGACGATCACTAGAATCAGGAAAATACGTGACGACACTACTGCCAGTCATAACGAACTGTCCAGCCTTGATATGGGTTCCTCGCTCGTTCAGATGGTTCGCTAACCACGCAACGGCATCAAGAGGATGCCCTAAAGCATCACCAGTTTTACCTTCTCCTACAAGTTCACCGTTTACTTCTAACTTCGTTGATCCGTTTTCAAGATCAAGAGTCTTCCATTCCATAGGGCCCACGCCGATTACCACACCCGCATTCCACGCGTTTTCAGCTACTAAGTCGAAGGTATCTAGATTCGAATAGTCTGCATTGCGGTCCTCTATCAACTCAAAAGCTGGCGCACACGTTTGTACAGCATCGCTAATAGTTTCTCTTGTATACGGCCCGATGTCAGGGGCTAAATCCTTGTTAACGAAAACTGCTATTTCGCACTCAACCCCCAAATGCGAATGTTGACTCAGGTCTACCTGAGTCGGAGCCTCTTGGACATCCTTATCAAAAACTGCTCCAGCTAACGGATGGGTTACTCCACAGAATTCCTGCATTGCTTTACTTGTCAACGCTACCTTCCAGCCAGATATGTTATGGCCTCTATCTATTAGGAGGTCATGAAAAGCGTCTTGTATAGCGTAACCGTCAGACAACGTAGAGCTCCTCACTGACGAAGCGAAAGACTTATGATCGTTTAACGAATCAAGTTCCTTCAGAAACATTTTCGCGGCTTCTTGCCGCTCTGCTTTGTCTAACATTTCCGGTTCTTTCATTCCTCATTCACAACACCGGGAGCCCGGAGTCGCTTACTTGTTGAAGCCAATTATTTCGTGAGTTAGCGGTGCTCTAAAGATTTAGCTAGGCATAATTCGCCGCTTCATATCAACCATATGGCCTAGATTAAACTTTTTTAAAGGCAACACGCCTTACAATCCTTTCTCGTTTCTATTCGAGACTAAATTTAATGCCTTTCGCTTTAACAGATTTTTATGAAAAAAATTTGTCGAAGCTCATCAAACATTTAACAATCACCCACTCGGAGGATCGGCCATTT
>DMOB01000017.1:0-2586 GCA_003452475.1 Acidimicrobiaceae bacterium
AATAGACATCATCATTGCAACGCCAGGACGGTTAATTGATTTGATAGACCGCGAAGCCATTGATATTTCAAGTATCAAAAGAGTGGTCGTCGATGAAGCAGACCGAATGGCAGACATGGGTTTTCTGCCTCAAGTTGAATGGATTCTCCGCCATATCAAAGCAGACCATCAAACAATGCTCTTCTCAGCGACCCTTGATGGAGCAGTCGACACGGTAATAAAACGTCACCTCAAAGATCCTGTATTTCATGCTGTGGAGGAGCAAGAAGTAACAGTAAATGAGATGGGCCATTTGTTTATGACCGTGCACAAAATGAATCGGGTCCAGGTAGCGGCTCGCATAATCAGGAATTCAACAAAAACGATGCTTTTCACTCGGACTAAACGAGGTGCTGACCAGCTTGAAAAAGAACTACGCGAAGAAGGCGTGGACGTCGCTGCTATACACGGAGACCTCAGGCAGAATCAACGAGAAAAAGCACTTAAAGATTTCACATCAGGGAAATTGAAAGCACTAGTTGCTACTGACGTAGCTGCTCGCGGTATTCATGTAGATGACGTCGATGTAGTAATTCACTACAACCCGCCTGAAGACCATAAAACTTATCTACACAGGTCAGGACGGACAGCTCGAGCTGGAAAATCTGGAACTGCAGTCACAATGTTTTTGTGGGATGAAGAACTCCAAGTAAGACAACTTCAACGTCGATTAGGTATAAAACTCCCGTTTCATGATGTCTTCTCAAACGATGACCGTCTTGACGAGCTTGCTTCATGGGCACAGAACCAAAACTGAAAATTAACTGGCCTGCTCTGCCTAGCACTGTTCGGGTGGAAGCAGAAAAAATTGCTACCGACCTCTTAAACAGGACGCAAGATTCCGAACTGATTCTGGAGTCGATACTGAGCTTGGGGCGCAGCCGTGAAAAAGAGCTAGCAGATCCAGTAGGCGATGGAGCGGTTTACACTCCCTATCCCGTAGCCGAGAAACTAGTGAACCATATTAATCTGCAGGCGGGTCAATCTGTGTGCGATCCAGCGATGGGAGCCGGGGTCTTCCTCATAGCGGCAGCAGAAAAAAGATTTCATTTAGGGCAAAGCGTTGAATCGATAGCAAAACAAACTGCAGGTGCAGATATCGATACGGTCAGCGTAGAGGTAGCAAAATTATCTATGCAGCTTTGGTCGTGGCTGAGAGGAACCACCGTAGTTAGTTTCGATGGCCTGGTATGTGTAGACCCATTGATTAATCCCCCAACTAATTGGGTAAAAAGCTTTGACGTTATCATCGGGAACCCACCATTTTTAGGCCAGCTCAAATCGCGTACTACTCGCCACAAAAATCGGGCACAAAAATTAAAACAAAGATATGGAAACTTAGCCACCCAGTACGTGGATGAAAGCGCACTGTTTCTGCTTGCTTCGCTCAATATGGTGAGAAAAAAAGGCACCGTATGTTTGATTATTCCCACTTCAGTTTTCGGTGCTGCCTCAGCTCGACCGATTAGGGAACACATTGACGGAGTAATGCCGATGAAGGGCCTATGGGTTGGCGGTCGCGACGTATTTACTGCCGCAAAAGTTGATGTGCTAGCTCCAATTCTTTCCGCGGAGCGAAAGACGTCCGTGGACATCTACTTTCAAAAATCAGAGATGCCTCCCACCGAAGTTAAACGAGAAAATAACGGTTCGTGGGGAGCCATCTTGGCGAACGCATTAGGTGTTCCGACAATAGATGCAGCTATCGAAAAAGACTTACAAAGCGAAGCTACTATCACTGCAGATTTTCGAGATGCCTATTATTGGTTAAGCGAAAGAGTCGAAGAAGAGGGATTTCAAACAGATAGAAAAAAAATAGGAAAACTTGCGACTGTCGGACTGGTAGATCCGTTGACGTTCAATCATGGAAAAAAAGAAGTCCGATTCGCTAAAACAAAATATTCACAACCAGTCGTGGTCACAGAAAATAACCCGCCCAATAATTTTTCTGGATGGTTGCAACGGCGTCGAGTTCCAAAAATTCTAGTGGCAACGCAAACTAAGGTAATCGAATGCGTCGTAGACGCAGTCGGCGACCTTATTCCATCGACCCCGCTGATAATTATCCAACCAACGAACCCCAATAAGATTTGGCACTTAGCGGCGGCACTAAGTTCCCCTGTCGGTGCCGCTTGGGCTGCGAGCGAGGCAGCAGGTACCGGCCTCGGAGCTAATACTGTGCGTTTAAGAGCGAGTCAGTTAAACTTTTTTCCCCTTCCTGCAAGAACTTCAGAATGGGATAGAGCAGCTGATTTAGCGCACTCGATTCAGACCGAAGGAGGGTCAGGAAAGGCTTTCAGGGACTTCGGACTGGTTATCAATAGTGCCTATGGAATCGAAGATGATGACCTTCTCGAATGGTGGATAAATAGACTTCCTTAGAAATTGGCTTGGCCTTGACCACTGTTCCTCTTGTAGCCTTTTAAGAAGAGCAGGAGAATAGGTACTGAAGATGACATCGACGAACGAGGATAAAGCTAAACAGCTTCCGCCTGCGTCCGGCGCGTGGCATATAGGACTCCCGGCAGGCGACCGAAATTTTTTTGA
>DMOB01000163.1:0-4875 GCA_003452475.1 Acidimicrobiaceae bacterium
CCCGGCCCGACGCAGTCACTTTGGTGGTCGCTAGGTCAATTTGTAGTCAAATATTGGGGAGTCCCAAGTGGTGTTAATGCATAACCTGAACGGTTTGGATAAAGGATCGCAGAGAATAACGCGTCATTTCACCCAAGAAGGCGAAGATCCTTACGAAACAGTCTCATGGGAACTACGCGATGCCCGTTTAACGAACTATGCAGATGGTTCAGTTAGCTTCGAACAAAAAGACGTTGAGTTTCCAACGAGTTGGAGTGCAACCGCAACCAATATCGTGTCCCAAAAATATTTCAGAGGCACCTTAGGTACTGATGAACGTGAGCATTCACTTAAGCAGGTAATAAATCGAGTTAGCAAACAGATCCAACAGTGGGGCCAAAGCGATGGCTATTTCGCAGACGCAGATGAATCGACTATTTTCCAGGCTGAACTATCTTGGTTACTGCTTCACCAATTCGCAGCTTTCAACAGCCCGGTTTGGTTTAACATTGGTGTAGAGGGTGTGCCTCAACAGGCCTCAGCATGCTTTATTCTTTCCGTTGACGACGAGATGGAATCGATACTGAACTGGTACGTCGAAGAAGGCCGAATATTTAAAGGCGGTTCAGGCGCTGGCGTTAACTTATCTAAAATTCGTGGATCTCAAGAGCTGTTACGTGGCGGCGGAGATGCAAGCGGCCCAGTCAGTTTTATGCGAGGAGCGGATGCTTCCGCCGGAACGATCAAAAGCGGCGGCAAAACAAGAAGAGCTGCCAAGATGGTGCTTCTTGATGTAGATCATCCCGATGTAGAAGAATTCATTTGGTGTAAAGCAATAGAAGAACGAAAGGCGCGTGTCTTGCGTGACGCGGGTTTCGAAATGGATTTAAACGGTTCTGATTCGTTTTCTGTGCAGTACCAAAACGCAAATAATTCTGTGCGTTTAAGTGACGAATTTATGTTGGCGGTCGAGGCTGATGCTGACTGGACGCTTACTGCACGTCGAGATGGATCCGAAATTCGTACCGTGAGAGCAAGAGACATATTTCAGCAAGTAGCAGAAGCCGCATGGCAATGTGCTGACCCTGGCGTTCAGTTCAGCTCTACGATAAATAGATGGCACACTGCCCCAAATACCGGCCCGATAACGGCTAGTAACCCTTGCAGTGAGTATCTCCACCTAGATAATTCAGCGTGCAACCTTGCAAGCCTTAATCTGTTGCGGTTTTTGGGAGATGACGATTCTTTCGATGTCGAGGGTTTCAAACATGCGGTCAGAATACTGTTTACGGCACAAGACATCTTGGTAGGGAACGCCGATTACCCGACAGAGTCGATAGCTCAAACTTCGAAGGATTACCGTCAGCTTGGGCTTGGGTACACGAACCTGGGCGCGTTGCTGATGGCACTTGGCCTTGCGTACAATTCCGAAGCCGGTAGAGCATGGGCTGGCGCGATTACAGCGCTAATGACTGGTGAGGCTTACGCCACATCTGCGGTCCTTGCATCGAAACTTGAACCATTCGCTGGGTACGCAACTAATCAAGAGGCTATGCAGGATGTTCTGCGCCGACACCGGAGTGGCCTTGAGCATGTTGGAGGTGAGGCGCCCGCAGAAATTTTAGAAGCGGCTCACAATAGTTGGAATGCTGCGCTGAGTGGATGCGAAGCAACAGGCGTCAGGAATTCCCAAGCCACGGTAATAGCGCCGACTGGCACTATTTCCTTTATGATGGATTGTGACACGACAGGTATAGAGCCCGATTTAGGTTTGATTAAGTTTAAGAAACTCGTGGGTGGCGGCAACTTAACGATTGTCAACCAAACTGTAGGTCGAGCTTTGAAACGCCTTGGTTATTCACTTCCAGAGATTGAGGATATCGAAACTTACATACTAGAAAATTCTAGTACGAAGGGGTCACCTCATTTAAAAGCAGAGCATCAGGCAGTTTTCGCATGTTCGATGGGGGACAATATTATTCATCATGAAGGCCATATTCGGATGATGGCAGCGGCTCAACCATTTATATCGGGAGCTATTTCTAAGACAGTTAATTTGACCGAAGAAGCGACTGTTGAAGAGGTCGAAACCCTTCACATGTTGTCGTGGAAGTTAGGTCTGAAGGCAGTTGCGATCTATCGAGATAACTGCAAAGTTGGGCAACCGCTTTCGACGATGTCAGAAAGTGATTCAGCAGACTTGCCAACGGTAATAACAGAATTACAGCAAACTGTTGCTGGTTTGGATCTAGCTCCAATCAGAGAGAAACTACCGAGAAGTCGCAGATCAAGAACCTTTTCATTCCGGGTATCTGACTGCCACGGATATATGACAGTCGGCGAGTACGAGAACGGCCGTCCGGGAGAGATTTTCCTCACGGTAGCGAAACAAGGATCGACTCTCGCTGGGATTATGGATGCGTTTGCTATTTCGGTAAGTCACGGCCTGCAGTACGGTGTGCCGCTTCGTTCCTATATTGAGGCGTTTGTTAACGTGCGGTTCGAACCGGCAGGTATTACTGATGATCCTGAATTGCGGTTGTCTACGAGTCTTGTGGATTACATATTTAGACGCTTGGCTTTGGAGTATCTGCCACCTCAGGAGCGCAAGGATCTAGGGATACTCTCAACTCAGGAAAGACTTGACCCTCCATTGCCGGGATTCGAAGAAACACTCGGAGCTGGAAATGTTCAGCTGTCCATGGACCCAGAAACCCCAAAGAGTGTCACCAGGGATCCTGTCGGGCAACGTACTAATCGGTCTGATGCTCCGCTTTGTCATACCTGTGGAGACCAAATGATTCGCGCTGGGGCCTGTTATAGCTGTCGGTCATGCGGCAGTACGAGCGGCTGTGGATGATTAATGAAAAACAATTTGGTGGTCACAGTTGAGCAAACGAATAACAAAGGTGTAGTTTCAAGGCCATGAGTAGCCTCCGGTTTTCTTACGGAACGATGGGGTCAGGTAAATCGACTCTGGCCCTTCAAATCCACCATAACCTCGCTGCTACTGGTAGCGGGTTTTTGTGCAGTATGCATGACCGAGCAGGAGCTCATGTGTCGAGCGCTCTTGGAGTTTCAGCCCCGGCCGTTGAAGTAAATCCTATGGTCGATTTCGTGGACTTAGCTACAAACCACCTTGCAGCGCACGGTGCCCTGGATTACATGGTTTGTGATGAGGCACAATTCTACACAGACGCTCAAATAGAGCAGCTAGCTAGGGTTGTCGATGAAATGTCGGCTGATGTTTACACATTCGGGCTGCTCACTGATTTTCGTGGAAAACTATTTCCAGGTTCAGCAAGATTGCTGGAACTAGCTAACGAGCGAATTGAGCTGCAAGTCCAAGCCAGGTGCTGGTGCAATGAGCCGGCAACGCATAATGCTCGTTTAGCAGATGGTGTTCAAATATATGATGGTGATGTCGTGCTAATCGATGACGGACAGGTAGCGGAAGTTACTTACGAATTAAGATGTCGGCGACATTGGATATCAGGGGAAGCTGGACCCGTAGTCGACCAGCTACGAGTAGTGGGATAAGACCGAGCCTATTTCGTTGGCCCATAAAGCTCAACTAATTACTGATAATGCAAATCACAAATTAATGCATTGTGTTTATTAGCTCGAACAATCTGAGTACCTATCGATAACAGTTTGATTTGTGAGTAATAATTGCAGGTATGCCATCAGGGAACGCAATTTCTTATCACTCACAAATCACCAACGCTTGGGCTGGTCGAATCAGCGGCTGCATGTTAGGCAAGCCAATCGAACAGCTATCGATGAGAAAAGGAGTTGTAGCTCTTCAGAATTACCTTGAAAGAGGAAAAGCTTTGCCTCTGCGTGATTATGTACCACTAGTGAAAGGCGCTGAAGCTGAAGTAGAACATCATGATGCCTGCTTTGGCCAAATGACGACTGCTATCCCCGATGATGACATCAACTACACGTTGATTTCGCTGCTCGTACTAGAAGAGTACGGCCGAGGCTTTACCACGGCCGATGTTGGTCGAGCTTGGCTCCGATATTTGCCCGGAGCGATCGTGTTCACGGCGGAACGCGAGGCATATGCGAAACTGTTAGCACATGCCGGAATGCGGTTTCCGTTCGGTGCCCCATGCGCATTTGACATAGCAGATTGCAGCGATAATCCCTACAACGACTGGATCGGTGCTCAGATCCGATCAGACTTATATGGTTGGGTAACGCCAGGAGAGCCAAAAGCTGCTGCATTACTAGCAAGCAATGATGCAGCCTTGAGTCACCGGGGCGAAGGCATACATGGGGCAGTGGTAGTAGCAGTCGCCGGTTCATTGATTGCGTCTGGTTGGAGCACACAGCAAGCCATCGAGGAAGCAGGCTCATATATCCCCGGTAACTCTGAGTGTGCTGAGGCGATAGCTCTCGGGTTAGCTTTTGCGAAGGACCCTGATGCTTCCCGGTTGCACGTGAAATTCGATGGTATGTCTCCAGTTCACACAGTTAACAACTTGGCTTTAGTTGCATGGGGGCTAGCCCGAAACCCGGATGACTTTAGTGCTGCGATTGGGGACACTGTTAGCGCCGGATGGGACACCGACTGCAATGGTGCAACTGTTGGAGGGCTTTGGGGTTTGACCGGTCGCACTATTCCATCATGTTGGGTTGATGGTTGGAACGGCCGTGTTGAAACTAGTCTTTCGGGCTACTCGGTTATCCAACTCAATGAATTGGTTGAACGTACTGTAGCTCTAACTATGTAACCAATATCGTTCTTGAATTTGGCAGCTGTGCGAGAAGTAAGGCTTGGGAAATGCTTACCAACCTAAAAAGTCTTCTAGTTGCGACGGCCGATAACGCTTAAAAGTTCTACGAGCGGGCTGTGGGCCTTCGGGCTGGCGGCGGGCAGCAGTTGGA
>DMOB01000220.1:0-5157 GCA_003452475.1 Acidimicrobiaceae bacterium
CGGTGACTGCAATGCTAAAAATTGATGGAGTAGAGAGTGAAGTTAGTGCTTCTGGCAATGGTCCCCTGTCTGCATTCAAAAATGCCCTAGAAGATAGCTGTGAACTCTCCATACAGCTAGTGGATTATCAAGAGCATGCTGTAGGTGTTGGCGCTGATGCCAAAGCGGCAGCATATGTCGAAATCGAGACCGAAGACCAGGTTGCCTTTTGGGGAGTTGGAGTTCATCCGAATATAGTGACTGCAAGTTTTCAAGCGCTGATTTCAGCGATCAATCGGTCACAAGCTCAGTAAACAACTTCTTACCTGGCTCTTCCTAGGACTACATGGCTCTTCGCACATTCGCTGACGGTTCCCTTTTCGGTGCCCGGTTTGGGACCGAGAATCCGCGAGTTCTCGCACTCCACGGATGGGGTAGAACGCACAGAGACTTTGAGCCTGTTCTTAGTGGGTTAAACGCTTTGTCTATTGACCTTCCTGGGTTCGGCGCATCGCCAGCTCCGGCTGGTCCGGGCGGAGCCTCGATGTACGCCAAGATGATCGAACCGGTGCTAGACGATTGCCATCTTCCTGTAGTTGTAGTCGGTCATAGCTTCGGAGGTCGAGTAGCTGTGCATCTCAACGAACGACGACCAGCCGCAATCGCAGGACTGGTACTAACTGGAGTACCACTTCTTCATAAAGCGCATAACCATGGGAAAATCGCGTATCAATACCGGTTGGCCAAATTTTTAAACCGTCTCAAACTAGTTAACGACGACTTCATGGAAAACTTAAAGAACAAATACGGCAGCGCCGATTACAGAGCGGCAGAGGGTGTCATGAGAGACATCCTCGTCACATGTGTCAATGAGTCATACGATGAACAGCTCAAAAAAATAATTTGCCCCGTTGATCTGATCTGGGGTGATGGCGATACTGCCGTGCCGCCAGAAATAGCAGCTAGAGCAGAAGCGCTAATCGACAACGTTCGTTTGACGATCCTCGGCAACGTCGATCACTTTGTGCCAACTATGGCGCCCCTGGCGCTTAAAGAAACTATACAGCTACAACTAGCAGCCTTAGATGACTAACTTTCTCTACTTCACACTTGGCTTAGTCGCAATTTTAGTTTCTTCGTTGCGTTGGCTTCGAGTTGCTCAACGCGAACACTACTTACCAAAGTCGACTTGCACATTCGCTATACGCTGGTGGCGATCTGATCGCGAGAACCTAGCAATATTTGTCATAGGCTTTGGCGCTTTCTTACTTTCCTTGTTCTTTGCTTCTGGGCTTGTAGTTACCGCCTTTGTTGCTCTTATAGCTCCCCGCGGGCTCACAATTCGAGGACGTACCAGCAAGCTGGCTTGGACGCGCCGTCTCAAGACGGTGATGGGCACCTCCACTCTTTGCATCGCTATATTTATTATCGCTGCAAGTTTGGCTGACTATGGTCCTCATGCTGCTGGCGTTGCGGCTCTTCTTCTACCTGCATTTGTCGACCTTGCCTTATGGATTTTGTTGCCGATCGAAAATGCTCTCGCGGGCAAGTATGTCAAAGAAGCAAATAAAACTCTCAGCCGAGTGAATCCCATTCGAGTCGCTGTTACTGGTTCCTACGGGAAAACAACAATCAAAGGTTACGTGCACCATCTTGCTGCTAGCACCAAAAGCGTCATAGCAAGTCCTGCTAGTTTCAATAATTCAGCTGGACTATCACGAGCGGTCAACGAGAATCTATCCTCCGCTACCGAGGTATTTATAGCCGAAATGGGAGCTTATGGGCCGGGCGAGATCAGAGCTTTGTGCGAATGGGTAAAGCCGTCTATTTCTATACTTGCTTCCATTGGGCCTGTACATTTAGAGCGATTCGGGACCCTCGACGCCACAGTAAAATCTAAAGCTGAAATTTTTGAGAATAGCGATATCGCTATAATCAATATTGATGCTTACGGCCTGGAATCTGTAGCAACTGCTTTAGACGAAGCTGGTTCTAAGGTGATCCGCTGTTCCGCATTCGACAAGTCCGCCGATGTCTGCGTAGTCGCTATGGCTAACGGATTAGACATCTTGCTAAACGGTGAGCTTCTCCTATCTGCTCTTCAGTTCGATGGTGCCCCAACTAACATTGCTTGCTCTGTTGCCGCAGCGCGTGCCCTTGGTGTCGAACTCTCAACGATTACGAACCTTTTACCGACTCTTCCAGTGGCAGAGCATCGTAAGCAAATAGACGTAAGCCCTAGTGGAGTAACTGTCATAGATGATACCTACAACAGCAATCCTGCAGGAGCTAACGCCGCGCTGGAAACCTTGAGCTCGTTGGATGCACCACGCAAAGTTCTCGTTACTCCCGGCATGGTCGAATTGGGAAAAGTGCAGGGAATTGAGAACCGTAAGTTCGGCGAAAGAGCTGCCCAAATTGTGGATGACTTCCTCGTTGTAGGTGGTACTAATCGCGCTGCACTTGAAATGGGTGCTCGTACTGGCAATACTCGAATTTTACATATGGAAACTCGTAGCGAAGCGGTGCGATGGGTACGTAATACATTAGTTGCCGGCGACGCTGTTCTATACGAAAATGATCTTCCGGATCATTATTTCTAAGCTCACTCGCCGCAAGAATTCCCGCTTGCCGATGTCTGAAGAAGTCATACTTTTTTATAGTTGTTAACTGATTCTCAATCATTATTGATCTAGTTCGAGCCTCCACCTTTCAGCTTTGGGTCCAAATAAATTAGAAGAAAGACTCATGAACGGGCTTTTAGCCGTGACATCGATCGCGAAGCCATCTACCGTTAATTTGAGATTATGAGTTATCCAGCAGTTTGCTTCGGCAGTCCCTCACCTGAACATGACATTTCTATTTTAACTGGGCTTCAAGCAGTCCGGTCTCTTCAACGCGCCGGTGACAAAGTTGCAGCCCTATATTGGGCCAAGTCAGGTGCCTGGTACGAAGTTCCTGTACAAACCGAAGCCGATGAGTTCGCAAACGGAATTCCTAGTTCGGCGGTCCCAATAATTCTCGCTACTGGCACAGATGGTGGGTTCTACCGAGAAACCCGCCGAGGAAAGAAAACCCCACTCGATATATCTGCTGTAGTGAATTGTTGCCATGGAGTGCCGGGAGAAGATGGCACTCTGCAGGCGCTCTTTGACCTTGCTGGCCTAAAGTACACTGGCCCCTCGCAATGGGGCGCCGCTTGCGGTATGGACAAATTAGCTTTCAGCGGTGTCATTTCTTCTGCTGGGCTACCTAGTTTACCGCTCTACCTAGTAACCGATAGCCTTGAGTTAGCTGAAGACGGGCCATTCATTGTCAAACCAAGATTCGGTGGGTCTTCGATTGGAATCGAGATCGTTGACGATTTAGACACTGCTAAGGCCCTTGCTCGCAGCCAGCCTTTGCTGCGTGAAGGCGCAGTGTTACAAAAATATTTGGCAGCAGCCGTTGACCTAAATATTTCAATTAAAACCTGGCCGTCATTAGCTTTGAGCGCCGTGGAAAAGCCGCTGAGAACGAGCGGCCTTGAGGGCATTTATAGCTATGCCGATAAGTACCTAGGAGGTGATGCAGGAATCGCGAGTGCACCAAGGGAGCTTCCTGCTGAAATCCCGAATGATATAGAGAAATTGCTTCGAAGCTGCGCAAAACAAATCGCATCTTTAACTATGGCTCGGTCAGTGGCAAGAATAGATTTTTTGTGGGATAACTCTGATCTGTGGGTAAATGAGATTAACACGATTCCAGGATCTCTCAGTTGGTATTTTTGGGCACATGAAGGAGTTCCGTTTGAGCAGCTACTTCAACAGCTGCTCGAAGAAGCCGTAAAAGGCTCTACCAGACGATTCAGAACTGACGGAGCGGATGGTGTCGCACTTCGAAAAGTAGGAGCAATAGCTAACAAGCTCGCTTAATTTACGACTAGAGCCGCCCTAAGAAATAATATGGTTTCCCGTCTCGCTTTAACCAATGACCTAACGTCTGGCTCCAACCCCAGAGCACGCATTACTTCGGGTTCAGTAGCGACACCAATAACTGCTGAATAGATAGCTAGGAGCAACATTCTTGGCTCCACACGACGAAAATTTCCAGCTTCTATTTCTGATTCCATGAACCGTAACGCGTCGCTTAGCATTATGTTCATAGCTTCAGCGAGTTCCGCCGCCCCTGATCCGCCCTGTCGGCTGACTAACCTAACTAGGCCAAGAACCTCGGGACGTCTAGCCGCCAATGAGAATGTGGCTTTGACGATATCTTCGATTCTTTCGAATCCACGCGCACCACTACGAGGTGCTTCTGACAATGCTCCAGCCAACTCTTGTGCGGCTATTTCTATGACCGAATGCAAGAGTTCTTCTTTGGATGAGAAGTGGTAGAGAATGGCTTGTTTTGTAATCCCCATCCCGGCTGCTAGCTCGTCTAAAGAAGTTGAGTCGTAGCCGCGCAAACCGAAAGCTGCAAGCGCTGCATATAGCACGCGTTCTCTCGTCCCAGTCATGTCGGGAATTATAGCAAATCCTTACCAATTGGTAAGGATTCATGGTATACAATCTATAATGATCGCTGACTCGCTAGCCGGAAAACGCATAGCCGTAACCGGTAGCACAGGGTTCCTCGGAACAGCGTTAGTTGAAAAGTTACTCCGATCAGTTCCCGACTGCGAATTAGTTTTGCTAGTAAGACCAACTCGGCGATACTCGGTAGAGCGGAGAGTCAATAGAGAGATTCTCAGAAACGACGCTTTTAATCTTTTGCGGGCTCAATGGGGTTCTGAATTTGAACAGCGTTGCGAAAAACGAATACAAGTTGTCGCCGGTGACGTAAGCCAAGACGGTCTTGGTTTAAGCGACGCCGATAATGAAACATTCACATCATGCGATGTAATCATTCATTCAGCCGCAACGGTGAGTTTCGATAATCCTCTCGACACCTCGATCGAAATTAATCTGCTAGGCCCAAACCGCATCATTGAAGCGTTGCATGCAACAAATCGGACCCCACACTTGGTTTCAGTTTCAACTTGTTATGTCGCTGGGAATCGACGCGGTGACGCTCGAGAAGAATTCTTAGCCGGCACGCCGTTTCAAGTAGACGTGAGTTGGCGCGGTGAAGTTGAGGCTGCACGAAGAACTCGGTCAGATCTCGATGCACGAAGCCGGGAGCCAGACCGTTTGTCTG
>DMOB01000213.1:0-3266 GCA_003452475.1 Acidimicrobiaceae bacterium
TGGGTGGCTGATCCTGTAAACGAAACGTGTTTCAGGGTGCTAGAGGGAGGCGAGGTAACCGATGTTGTGGAATTAGAGTTTAATTGCTTCGCCTGCATGCTTGGCGGGCCAGATCGACGCACTTTGTTTATGGTCACTGCGCCAACTTCTAAACCTAAGGGACTTGCGACACGGTTAGAAGGAAGAATAGAAACTGTGCGAGTGGAGGTAGCTGGTGCAGGCCGACCGTAACCTAGCCTCAGAATCGAAGCGGCGTGTCGGCACTCCATGGGAGAGGCTCCTCAGCTAGATTAAATGTTACTTGCTTCCAAGTCACGTCGATTGCTTGGGAGCTATCTCCAGCCGAGTCGACCATTAGCTCAAACATCCCATTGTCTGTTTCGCTACCGGGACGATTTAGTAAAGCCATGAAAGCCTCTGCCATTTCTGCTGTCTCTAGCATCCTTGGCTGCCAGCGCCCAAAAACCTTGTCGTTGTCAGCGAATGCGTCAGTCATCCCAGTTCGAATGAATGGAAACATTAGGGAGAAGCATTGAACTAGGTCAGCGTCTTTGCCAAGGTTCGCTTTTAGAACTTTAGGCAGTTGAAGTACTGCCCAGTTGCTTATGGCGTAGCCGGGTATCGCTGGTCCAGGATCAATGGCCTGACGTGACGAAACATAAACAAACTGAATAGATTCACGGTGGTAGACCGCCTCGCCCGCCCAGAGATGAGTCGATGCAAGAAACCCATTTATTTTAGTGTCCAGGACTAATTCTGACTGGCTGAGATTTTCTAAAAAATCTTGCCTAACTCGTGCACGCCTAACTGAGTTAGGCTCTCCCACTTTCTCCCGAAGTGCACGACCGAAGCTATAACCAGTTTCAGTTAAGCCTGAGTTGCAAATGACCAAATTCGGCGGAAGTCCCCCCTTTTGTTCAATTACGTACGAACGTGAAGCCCAAAGGTCTCGAAGGTTTGTGATATCTGCTTGGACTGGAAAAGCATTAACTCCCTTTGCTCGCAGTTCGTTTACGAGATCAAAGCCGTCCTCATAGCTTCTGTGAAAGTGAACCCCGACTGAAGCAGCTCCGTTGAGTCCTGTGCATAGTGCGAACGCCGGTCCTATTCCGCCATCTTTGCCCGCTCCGGTAATGAAAACGCGCTTGCCCTCGACAGCAGAGCGATATTCATTAAACCTAAACTGATCAGTGGTTGCGCTGTATGACATGGACCCAACTCCTAAACATCTCGTTGCCAAGCTAGGCAAGCAGATGACAGTACCTAGGAATTATTCATATTCCTCGTTACATAAATCTGCTTAGTTTTTTGGTTGCTTTAGCATCAGCGCGTTACGCCTCATAACAGCAACCAGAACGTCATTTTGGTTATGCGCTCGATGCTCAAATAAGACAATCCCTTGATCAGGTTTGCTGCTTGATTCTCGAGATGAAATTACTTCACTTTCAACCCTTAGGGTGTCACCATGAAATACTGGTGCTGGGAAGTTCATGCTGTCGAACCCGAGATTAGCGACGGTTGTTCCATGCGTTGTTTCGTGTACCGAAATTCCGACTATGAGAGCTGCGGTAAACATCGAGTTGACTAAGGGTTGCCCAAACTGAGTTTCTTTTTCGGCGTAATCGAAATCTAGATGAAGTGCAGCAGGGTTCATCGTCATCGTCGTGAACATGATGTTGTCAGTTTCGGTTACGGTTCTGCGTATACGGTGACGGACTATGAGCCCTGGAGTAAGTTCTTCTAGCCACAATCCACCATGAGGTCGCTCATCAATCATGAATTCATTGTAGTGTCATAGCCGGAATCTCACAGGCTTGATCGAGTTCTATCTCTGCATGGACAACAGCATTTTTGTGCGGCCCAGCACACCAAGATGGCATTACCATGGTGTAGAGACCACTACCACCCGCTTGAAACAAAATAATTTTACTCGGGTCCTTGAGTACCTGAACTAACTCGTCGTCGTTTTGATCATCTCGAACTGAAAATTTTGAGCCCACTTTTCTGAGAGTGCCAACTGAAATGGTGGCTCTTCTTGTTAGCTCTGACTGCGTGTCTTCTCGAGTTAAACCTGCTCGTTTTATAATTTCTGCGTGATCAGGATTCAGAATGATGGAAAAAGAACCATCGCGCAGGTGAACGTTGTTGCTTCCTGGATTTGCCATGACCATGGAGATAACATTTAGGAGGCAATCTATCGAAGCGGGATCATCTGCATCACCGCTAAACATTGTTGAATGTGGTGCTTCTGCGCCGGTAATGATTACAGCACTTTGGTCAGCTTCGTACCCAAACGAGGTGTGTAGTCCGGGGAAAGGACTGTTCTCTTCATCTTCAGCAATGCAATAAGTAAATTTGCCGGGATGTCCGTGGAGCGACATATCAGAAGTACCAGGACGTGCTCCACCAATGTTAAGCATCGCAAGCCGTAAAGCTCTCCCTATCGAGGCATTAGCGCGATGCCCTGGGCCAAGCGCTCCGAAACCTGAAGCTACGCGACCGCATGAGTATCTCGCCGCTCCCGTGACAATAACTAATGGTGCCGTGCAATGAGTTGTGCTTTGCATCTCGGTTAAATCAAATTCGGGTTTGCAGACAGCACGAATTGCTGCGACAACAATGGGTGCGTGGTCAGGTGTGCAACCAGCCATTACTGCCGCTACGGCTACTTTTTCTACGGTAGCGACACCATGCATAGGCCCCATGATCCCTAAATTGAGATCAGGATCAAGTCCCGTAGCGAGAGCCATTCTTGAGACTCGCTCAGGTGTTGGCACGACTACAGGAAGGCCATCGGTACATCCCATTTGGTGGAGACTCTCGAGAGCATCATTTTCGGATTTGGCATCGAACATGTGAGTTAATTTAAACCGTTCTTATTAGCCAAGAACTGAATTATTTTCGGGGCAACGTTTGTAGCAACTTTGCTCATATTATCTTCTCCGCTTCCAGCTATCGGATGTGGCAGTTTCACGCGCGGAATATCTGGCATCCCGGTCGAGTTTGCAACAAAGTTACCTTGAGGCCAAAAGGCTTCGGTAACTAATGCCACGGCCGGAATTCCGAGTCGAGCTGTAAGAATGCTGTCACGCACGGTGCCAGAAGTGCAACTGCCTCAATGGCCGTAGGCAGCTACTATCGCTTGGCACTCAGCCTGGATATTTTCGAGCGCTGAAGCTGACAGAACACTGGAGGCATCACCCTTGTCGTACCTCACAAATGAAGCTGAAGGAATTTCTTGTGCCAATGCTTTTTCGATATGATCT
>DMOB01000209.1:0-2585 GCA_003452475.1 Acidimicrobiaceae bacterium
CATCCGGACCATATTCAAGTGCATAGGGTTGGCCATCGCGCCGCTGAGATGGCCGGAGTTCGTCGAGTTTTTGAATCGACGATGAACCGTAACCAGATTATTGAGCAAATCGATTATTTTCGTGACCATGACGAAAATGGTGAAACAGTAGATTTAGAAATTGACGTTGACACCATTGGGACACCAGAGAATCAGATAACTCACGCGGTAAACGTTGAAGCATTCGCTGATCGTAAACGTAACGCAATGAAAGCGCACGCCTCGCAGATCACAAAAGACTCGTTTTTCCTGGCGATGCCCGACGCTATTTTTTCTAAGGCGTTTGGCACGGAATGGTATATTGATGCAGGAGGTATCCGGTCAGGTGATTTCCTTACAGATATTATCTAAAGGTCGCTTAACGAAACTCAGAGAGGTTCGCTATCAGGTTTCAACGCTTGAGTTGGGTTCCCTGCGTCGGTGATATGTTCATCGTATGTTTAGCGGTGTCGCTAACCAACGAAGGAGACGAACCACCGGAAAATGACGATTTGAATCGGCTTCGCTCATCAAGATGAAAGGCGCTTACCTAGGCCTGGCGCCTGAGATCTAAGGATCGTCTTATTCAATAATGTAGGCAGCTTCACCGTGATCACTTTGGTCAAGCCCTGAGAGTTCGGCTTCTTCTGACACGCGAAGCCCCATTGTTCTATCAATGATTTTTGCGATCACAAAGGTAATGGCAAACGAATATGCAAAGACCACGCTAATTGACACGGCCTGGTTCCAAAGCAGAATGCCACCGCCAAAGAAAACGCCGTCAATGAAATCGCCGCCGGGCACCGCTGAAGAATCAGCCATGAAACCAAGAAGAATAGAGCCGAGAGCGCCGCCAACTAAGTGAATACCAACAACGTCGAGACTATCATCGAAGCCAAACCTGAATTTGGCTTCTATAGCGAAGAAGCATAGGACGCCTCCTAAAGCTCCGAACAGGAAGGAATGCATAGTCCCCACGTAGCCTGCGGCTCCTGTAATGGTCGCCAATCCAGCAATGATGCCAGATGCCATGCAAATAGTGCTCACCTTGCCGGTCTTAACCATTTCAATGATCATCCAGGCCACCATGCCAGCCGCGCCACCAATAAATGTATTGACAAAGTTACGGGCGGCTAATCCGTTAGCTGCTAATGCTGACCCAGCGTTGAATCCGAACCAACCAAACCAAAGAATACCTGCTCCTAACATAACGAAAGGAATATTGTGCGGCGCCGGCCGATTCTCGGGCCAACCAGATCTTTTCCCTAAGACAATAGCGAGAGCAAGAGCCGCCGCTCCAGCATTAACATGAATCGCAGTACCTCCGGCAAAGTCCAAGGCCGGTAAGTCCAAAATCCAGCCCTTCGGCCCGTAGACCCAGTAAACAACTGGTGCGTAAACAGCTAGTGACCAAACTGGGACAAATACCATCCACGCAGAAAATTTCATACGGTCAGCTACTGCACCAGAAATCAATGCTGGAGTAATACATGCGAATGTCATCAAGAAAGCAAAAGTTGCTAACCCCTCGACATCATGCACACCTTTTAGACCGACAATGCTTAGGTCACCAAGCCAAGAACGGCCACTATCACCAGCAGCTAAGCTCCATCCGACTAGTACCCAGACCACCGGCACTGCGCCTAGGCACCACATGTTCATGTTCAACATGTTCAAAGCATTCTTTGTTCTGACCATTCCGCCATAGAAAAGGGCCAAGCCAGGAACCATGAATAGGACCATGGCTGCTGACGTCAAAATCCAAGCAGTATTGCCTTCCATCTCTTTTCCTTCCACGTTGGGGTCCGATACCCCTCACGCGGACCAACATAGAAAGCATTTGTTTTTTCGCTGTTTCTACTTTGTTACGAGTTTGTTAACCGCAGAGAAGTCAAGCAATGAAGTTCAAAGCCTGCTCGAGGTCTGATAATAAGTCGCTAATGGACTCGATTCCAACTGATATACGAACCAGATCGTCTGGCACTTCTAGCGCCGATCCAGCAACAGATGCATGTGTCATAACAGCTGGATGCTCAATAAGCGACTCCACTGCGCCTAACGATTCAGCTAATGTGAACAGCTCGGTGTTTACAACTAAAGTTTCGGCTGCAGGACGCCCACCTTTAAGTCGAAAAGAAACCATTCCGCCAAACCCACTCATTTGACGTGCCGCAATTTGATGTCCTTGGTGGTGTGCCAACCCTGGATACAGAACATCGCTAATTGCGTTATGAGACATCAGCATCTCAGAAATCTGAGAAGCATTTTCACAATGACGATCCATTCTCACCGCAAGTGTTTTGACTCCTCGCATTGCTAAGTAGCAATCAAAGGGGCTAGCTATAGCACCAACAGCATTCTGAATAAAAACTAGCTGTTCTGCTATATCTTCATCGTTGGTAGCAACGAACCCTCCGACAACGTCGCTGTGCCCACCGATGTACTTAGTAGCAGAATGAATCACAGCATCTGCGCCAAGTGATAGCGGCTGCTGCAGATAAGGCGTCGCGAAAGTGTTGTCTACCACCACCTGACCTCCTAGGTCATGCACAATGTCGCAAATTGCC
>DMOB01000153.1:0-3429 GCA_003452475.1 Acidimicrobiaceae bacterium
GACACTGTAAAAGGCGGGGATTACAGAAGTCGTGAAGCTAACGTTCACCGACTCGCTGAAGAATCAGTGAATATTATTGATCAAGCAGCAGCTCAGGGAGTTCCATTCGCCCGAGAGTATGGAGGGCTCCTCGATAACCGTTCATTCGGTGGAGCACAAGTCAGCCGAACTTTCTATGCGCGAGGGCAAACAGGACAGCAACTTCTCCTCGGCGCCTACCAGGCGTTAGCCAAGCAGGTAGCAGCTGGTGCCGTCGAGTTACACACCCGAACCGAGATGCTCGATGTGGTCCTTAAAGACGGTCGCGCTTGCGGTATCGTCACTCGAAACTTAGTAACCGGCCAAGTTCAAAGCCATTCAGCACACGCCGTAGTGTTAGCTACCGGCGGTTACGGAAACGTTTATTACCTTTCCACTAACGCTATGGCCTGTAACGTTACTGCAGCCTGGAGAGCACACAAAAAAGGTGCTTTCTTCGCTAACCCTTGCTACACACAAATCCACCCAACCTGTATCCCAGCTAGCGATGAGTTTCAGTCCAAGCTGACCTTAATGTCAGAATCACTGAGAAACGATGGTCGTATTTGGGTACCGGATGGTTTCGATGATTCACGTTCACCTAACGAAATCCCAGAAAGTGAACGGGACTACTATCTCGAGCGCAAATATCCGTCTTTCGGAAACCTTGTTCCTCGTGACGTAGCATCACGTAACGCCAAAACTGTTGTCGATCAGGGCAAAGGCGTTGGACCACTCAAAAACGGGGTTTTCCTTGATTTCCAGGCAGCGGTTGAACGAGATGGAGAAGATCTGGTTCGCTCTAAATATGGCAACCTCTTCGACATGTACGAACGCATAACTGGAGAGAACCCTTACAAAGTGCCTATGCGTATCTACCCAGCTACTCACTACACGATGGGCGGGGTATGGGTTGACTACAACTTAATGACTTCAATTCCCGGCTGTTACGCAATCGGCGAAGCAAATTTCTCCGATCACGGAGCCAACCGATTAGGAGCTTCAGCGCTCATGCAAGGTCTCGCTGATGGCTACTTCGTATTGCCGTACACTATTGGAGATGATTTAGCTGGTCGGCTAGGCGACGCTCCAATATCAACAAATGATCCAGTGTTTACTCAAGCAGAAGCAGAGGTCCAAGGCCAAACTGATCGTTTCCTTTCCACTGGAGGCACCCGCTCAGTTGACTGGTTCCACCGAGAACTTGGCCATCTTGTCTGGGATTACATTGGAATGGAACGCACAAAAGAGGGACTGGAAAAAGCTCTAAGCGAAATCCCGGCCTTAGAAGAAGAGTTTTGGAAAAATGTTTGTGTCCCCGGGTCAGGCACCAACTTAAATTCCAGTTTAGAAAAAGCTGGGAGGGTCGCTGACTTCTTCGGGCTTGCGAAACTCATGGCTAAGGATGCTCTTGACAGAGAAGAAAGCTGCGGAGGACACTTCAGAGCTGAACATCAAACTGAAGATGGAGAGGCACAACGTGATGATGAGAACTTCGCTCACGTTGCTGCTTGGGAATGGAACGGACCTGACAGCACCCAAACTAGACATAAGGAAGAGTTGACTTTTGACAACGTAGCCTTAACGCAAAGGAGCTACAAGTGAGCAACGAACTCGACCTTAAGCTGAAAATTTGGCGCCAAGAAGGCCCTACCGCTGACGGAAAATTCGAAACATATGATGCCAACGGCATCAGCGAAGACATGTCATTTCTGGAAATGCTCGATGTAGTCAACGACAATTTGATTACTACCGGTGAAGTACCAATCGAATTTGATCACGACTGTCGTGAAGGTATTTGCGGCACATGCAGTCTTATGATCAACGGGCAGGCACATGGCCACGAGAAAGCCACAACAACATGCCAGCTCCATATGCGGAAATTCAATGACGGCGAAACTATCACCGTTGAGCCTTTCCGGGCTCGCGCATTTCCGGTAGTTAAAGACCTGGTTGTTGACAGAAGCGCCTTTGATCGAATAATTGAAGCTGGCGGTTACATTTCAGTCAACACAGGTGCGGCCTCAGATGCCAACCTAACTCCGGTACCCAAGGAAGCATCTGACACTTCTTTCGATGCTGCGGCCTGCATTGGTTGTGGCGCTTGCGTCGCTGCCTGCCCAAATTCAGCGGCACAGCTTTTCACTTCAGCAAAACTAGGCCATTTGAATTTGATTCCACAAGGACAAGCTCAAAGGTTTGCTCGAACCGAGAACATGGTTGAGACAATGGAAAGCTTCTTTGGGTCTTGCACTAACCATGGGGAATGCCATGAAGCGTGCCCCAAAGAAATTAGTCTTGACTTCATAGCTTTTATGAACCGCGACTACGTTAAAGCGAAGGTAAAAAATCGTAAGCTTGCAGGCCAAAAGTAGTTTTCGAAATCTGTTTTTAGATTCCTTTTTTTAGCCACCATTGATCAAGGCGTTTGAGTATTTCTTCCTCGCCTAAAATTCCTTCAGCCCGTTTTAACTCTAAAAGGTAGCGCATAGCTTCCCCTACTTCCCGACCGGGCCCTATACCCAGATGGCTCATCACTTCATCACCAGAAATTTCGGCGCGCTCAGCCTTGATGGCGTCTTCTCGAGCTAATTGAGCTATCCGAGATTGCAGTTCATCTAACAACGAGTTGATAGACGCGACTGTTCGAGGGTTACGTGAGGTGCAATCGCTACGAACTAAGTCATTTAAGTCGCCCAGAAGCGGACCACCATCACGCGCATATCTACGAACAGCACTATCGCTCCAACCATCCGCGTATCCTTTAAATCGCCCAGACAAGAACACGAGACGGCTAACCTCTCTCGTATCCGTTTCGGTATAGCCAAGTTTCGGCATCCGTTTTTTTGTCATACGCGCCCCTACTGCTTCATGGTGTCTGAAAGTAACGCCCCCATGTTCATAGGATCTGGTTCGCGGTTTGCCAACGTCATGAAATAACGCCGCCAACCTCACCCGAAGCCGAGGAGGGCTTTGGCTCGTAACAGCAATCGTGTGCTCTAACACATCTTTATGTCGATGTATTGGGTCTTGTTCTAGTCTCAACGCCGGAAGTTCAGGAAAATTTTCATTAGCCCAACCTGAGTCAACGAGGTCCCATAGGCCGTCGCTAGGATCATCTTTAATGAGAACTGCGGAGAGTTGTTTAAAAGGTGGGGTGGCACTCATAGACCTAATCTTGCTCCAAGACATACTAGATTCTCTTCAATGGTGCCACGTCGCGCCGCGAACACCACCTTGTCTTTCAGGATCAGTACTTTGAAGCGTTCTTTTGTTCACCTACACACTCACACGGAATACTCGATGCTCGATGGAGCAGCTCGTGTATCGGAGGTGGTAGGCGCAGCGGCTTCTGATGGACAGCCAGCGCTCGGCATTACAGATCATGGCAATATGTATGGTGTTTTAGAT
>DMOB01000153.1:3693-3966 GCA_003452475.1 Acidimicrobiaceae bacterium
GGCTTCTGATGGACAGCCAGCACTCGGCATCACAGATCATGGCAACATGTATGGTGTTTTAGATTTTTATAAGGCATGCAAAGAGCAGGGGATAAAGCCCATTATTGGCACTGAGGCCTATATGGCTCTAGAGAGCCGTGATGAGCGTCCCAGCCGTCGCGGCCGCAAAGTTGATGACTCTGGTGGTGATACAGAAGGCGGAGCTAAACTTTATTACCACTTAACACTTTTGGCCGAAAATAACGCTGGCTACAAGAACCTTCTAAAACTTGC
>DMOB01000260.1:0-2970 GCA_003452475.1 Acidimicrobiaceae bacterium
AACTCGCGTGGTGCAGTGTCAGTCACAGACCCTCCCAAGGGCTGGTGATAATAAGGTTCGGATCACTGTTCCAAGACTAGCGAAATGCTTGGTGCAGGACACGACCATCAGATCGAAATGGTTAGGCAATAGTTATATTGCTATCGAGGTAGACATCTTGGATAGCGTTAAGTAACGCAACCCCTTCAATCATCGGACGTTGGAAAGCTTTGCGGCCAGAAATGAGTCCTACTCCTCCGGCACGCTTATTAATTATTGCAGTTGTTACGGCCTCGGCTAAATCAGTAGCGCCAGAGCTTGCTCCACCGCTGTTAATTAGACCCGATCTTCCCATATAGCAATTCGCTACCTGCCAACGGCAGAGATCAATCGGGTGATCCGTCGTTAACTTTTCATAAACCTCAGGGTGAGTCTTACCAAACCCTTTTATCAGATTAAATGCGCCGTTATTTTCGGGTAATTTTGGTTTTATTATATCGGCTTGGATAGTGACGCCGATGTGGTTCGCCTGCGCCGTAGCATCTGCCGCTACATGATTGTCTTGTTCCCCTTTGGAGAATTCACTATTTCTGAGGTAGCACCATAGTACGGTGAACATTCCTAATTGGTGAGCACGCTCGAAAGCTTCAGCTGTTTCTTGGATTTGCCTTCCGCTTTCTTCACTTCCAAAATAAATGGTCGCACCAACTCCTGCAGCGCCTAGCTCATGTGCTTGCTCAACGGAACCGAACATTATTTGATCGTAAGTAGATGGGTATGTAAGCAATTCATTGTGGTTTAGTTTCACGATAAAGGGAATCCGGTGGGCATAACTCCGGCTGACGGACCCCAGTACTCCGAATGTGGTGGCGACTGCGTTACAGCCTCCGTCTATAGCCAATTCAACTATCTTCGCTGGATCAAAATAAATTGGATTCGGAGCAAACGAAGCGGCAGCGGTATGTTCTATCCCTTGGTCAACAGGAAGAATCGAAACGTACCCACTGCCACCTAATCGCCCACTATCGAAAAGGGACTGAAGGTTTCGCATAACCTGCGGCGAACGATCAGATTTAGCGACTACGTCGCTAACAAAACTAGGACTCGGCAGAGTTAGTAATTCTTTAGAGATAGTTGTGCATTTGTGATCAAGCAAATAGGTCGCTTCATCGCCAATGAGAGCTTCAACATCGATGCTCACCGAACTGCTCCTTAACTCATATCTGTATACGCACTAACAAGTAAATCGAACGGTGTTGATCGTAGCCGAGGGAAGACCATAAATGGTTCCAAGATGGCAGCGATTATTTATGTTCTCTTATGGCTACTAAAAACTAATCAACTCAAGCTGCGAATTCGAGCAGAAACGTCGGCGTAACCCGGCTCCGTTGATTCTATACGATCGAACCCTCGACGAGCACGTTGTCGTTCTCCTGCGCGTTCATACAAGTCAGCCAATGCGTACCACAATCTAAGGTGATGCTCTTTAGGGCTCTTAGACCGCACCGGTCCCTGCTCGAGCAGTCGGATAGCTCCCTGCAAGTCACCTTGGTCAGCCATCGAACCAGACATGACTATTCGTCCTTCTGTCATCGTTGAAGCATCCGGACCAGCGGCACGAAGCTCCTCCCAAATAGAACGCGTTTCGACATGTCTACCTAGGGCCCTATGGCAATCTGCAAGAACAGGTAGCTGGTCTACGTCGCCAGTCAAGATCCCAAACATTTCCAAGGCAGTAATGGCTGCGCTCCACTTGCCTAAACGGTAAAGAGTTAATCCGTACAGCTCCTGTACCTCAGGAATCTGTGGATACTGCTTCGAAAGCGGAGCGAGTACCTTTTCAACATCACCGAACCTCTCGGCCAAAAAATCCTCCGCAGCGTCCCCCAGGCGCCTTCTGGTGCGCTTACGCTGCTCATCAGACATACCACGCATGTGGGAGTCAGAGATCTGAGGTAGATCTACAGTCCTCTTACGATTTTTACTTCGCTTTGGAGGCTCGTTGCCAGGTCTCACACGTTCCCAACGTTCATCTGTGCGCTCCGGTGGCGCCACAGACTCCTCTTCCTCAACCTTCGAACGCGGTCCTCCTGGATCGATGCTTGCATTATGGGCGCCACGCCTTGCAACGCCGCCCCATTTTGAACCCCTGGCATCGTCTCCGAAAAATCTTTCCGGCTTCTCCACACCAGGACCCTTTGTCGGACTACCTGATCCCCTACGCGAATCTCGCCCAGCAGGTCCGCCGCCACGGCGCCCATTTTCCGAACGCTCTGTCCCCGACCCACGACCGCCACGTTTATCTGATGAGTACTTAGATTTTGATCGCGATCCGTCTGAAGGCTTTCTTCGCTCGCCATTGGGGCGCCCTCTATCGCTAGGGTTGCGGTCTCGTTCACTCACAGCGGTAATCGTACGTGAAGTACATCTAGAAACCCCACCGCAAGTCATATCTCTCAGGACGAAAGCAAGCAACATAATCGAATCAGAGATCCCCTTCAAATGAAATCAGAGACCCCAAAACTAGAAATTGCCCCCACTGCAAGCAGTGAGGGCAATCGATAAAAAAAATCTGGCAGCGACCTACTCTCCCAGGGGAATTTCCCCCTAGTACCATCGGCGCAGGCAGGCTTAACTTCCGTGTTCGAAAAGGGAACGGGTGTGACCCTGCCGCCATAACCACCAGAAACTGTTGGTTGCTGTCCAAAATATCAAGACAGCGACGATCTAGAAAATGGATAATCATATCCAAAGTGCGGGACTGATCCCTTAAGCACTCCATAGCGATGCACGAACTCTGCCTTGCGGCATTTTCTCGAAACTGAATATTGAGCCCAAGCCCTCGGCCGATTAGTACCGGTCTGCTGAGCACATTACTGCGCTTACACATCCGGCCTATCAACGTGGTGGTCTTCCACGGGCCTTACCTGGTTATCCAGTGGGAGATCTCATCTCAGAACAGGTTTCGCGCTTAGATGCTTTCAGCGCTTA
>DMOB01000263.1:0-3753 GCA_003452475.1 Acidimicrobiaceae bacterium
GACGAGGCAGTTATATTGGCGATGGCAGATAGTTGGGTTCCGTCAGCAATGGTGCATATAGACGAAGCAGTGCATCTTCCAACAATTGAGCTAACAGTTCACTTTTTGGTTGATCCAAGAGAAACAGGGCTATCTCCAGAAGACCATTGCTTTGTAGTCTTTAGACAACTGATCGGAAGCCAAGGGTTTGTAGATGATACTGGTGAAATCTGGTCGCCAGATGGAAGGCTTATAGCTACAAGTAGGCAAATTGCATTGCTGGTGGAAGGAAAAGGCCTGCCAGTGGCATCGAGACATTATGTGGCGCCTTAGGATAATTAACGTGTTGCGTTGGAGTCCGGCTAATAGAGGATGGTTTTATAAGGTGGATACGCTATTTGCTGTCCGAAGCCGTATAACGAGTAACGTTTCAAAAAATATGCGGCACGTGCGAACCTACTCATTAATTTTGCTAGGTATTCTGGTGGCTTCGTGTTCTGGTAACGCAGGCGTAGAGTCTTCTCTAGCTCAAACAAATAATTTAGAAGAGGGGCCCAGCTTAAGTACTGCGCCGGTAACTGAAGTGATTGGTGAATCTCTTCCGCTTTATGAAGACCCATTAAATGATTTGGCGCTCGGTATGATTGCGCCGACGGCAGTTGGGTTAGATTTGTTAAGTGGTGCTGAGGTCTCAGTAGCTCCCTCCGGAAAGCCGTTAGTCGTTGCCTTTTTCGCTCATTGGTGCCCGCACTGTCAGCGCGAGGTGGCAGAGATAACGGAATGGTTGGCATCGAATAAATTTCCGGACAATGCTGATTTGATTGCCGTTTCCACGTTTGAAGATGCGAGTCGCGGAAACTATCCGCCTTCAGAATGGCTTGCTTCTCATAACTGGCCATTTCCTGTTATAGCCGACACTCCGAGTGTTGCAGTAGCTGAGGCGTACGGAGCTATTTCGGTGCCATTTTTTGTGTTCATAAACGCTGACGGTGTCGTGGCCAAACGAACAAGCGGAAATATTGGGCCCATTCTTTTGCTGCAATTGATAGAAGATTTAACCGGTACCTCGATTTAACTTGGGTCGAGATATTTAGGTCACTGAGATCCGTTTTGTGCCGAAAGATAGCGAGTTAGCGCGATAAGTGCCACCCTTGGCACATGGCCCGGAAACCGATCCTTAGACATCGCTCTGGCGATAGCTCTGTGAACAGTGGATATCGGACCAGCCGACAATCAAATAAAAATAATTTGCTGAGAGGATTTCTTGGGCCGGACGCCATTGGGGTTCGGCAAAGTCTCCTTGCCTTAGTTATTAGTAGTCTGACTGCAACAATGGCTGGTGCCCTCTTAGCTGGGATCACTGGAACACTTGAAAAATTGCCAGGGCTTTTGGTTTTGGTACCTGCTGCTATTGGTATGCGCGGAAACATATTCGGTGCTTTGGGTAGCCGCTTGTCCACCAGCATTCACGCTGGAACTTTTAGACTTTCTAGACGATTTGACACGATTGTTGGTCAAAATATTTTAGCAGCTTCGATTTTATCGCTGGTAACCGCTGTGGCTCTTGGGCTACTCACCAAAGTGCTAGCCCCTATGTTCGGTTTGGATGCAGTTATTGGTATGTCAGACCTAGTAGTGGTTTCAGGAGTGGGAGCCTTGCTGTCATCAGTGGTCGTGATGTTCGTGGCGCTTTTCTTAGCTTCATCCTCGGCGAGTCATAGCTGGGATTTAGACAATGTAAATGCTCCGTTAGTTTCTGCTGTCGGCGATTTGGTGACTCTACCCGCACTCTTTGTTGGGAGTTTGGTAGTCGCTTCAGGAGCTCTAACAGTAGTTTTTGCTGTATTTTTCGGGATTGCTAGCTTGGCATCCTTAATTTGGGTGCTGCGGAGAGCCCCAGCTCTAGTGGCACAAATCATAAGAGAGTCCGTTCCGGTGCTACTGGGAACTGGAGTTGTGCTGATCATTGCTGGAGTTGTAATCGAGCATCGGATAAATGATTTTGCTTCGTATCGAACATTGTTGGTGCTCGTTCCTGCTTGTCTGGCGGCTGCGGGAGCGATTGGTGGGATTTTATCTGGCCGGCTTTCTAGCAAGCTGCACCTTGGAGTCATAGAGCCTGTGACTATTCCAGGTAAAAGCGCGCGACGTGACTTGTGGTTTGGATTTTTCTTAGCAATTCCCATTTTTGTTCTCAATGGTTTATTAGCTCAGTCAATAGGATCTATTTTTTCATTCTCATCTCCTGGGATGATTAAGGTAATCTTGATTTCTTTAATTGGAGGTTTAATCGCCACAGGTTTAGCTGGGGTGATCGCTTATTACGGGACTGTCTTGGCGCTTCGTATTGGAGTAGACCCTGATACCTACGGGATTCCCTTGGTTACGAGCACCGTTGACCTAGCAGGAGCTGCGGGTTTAGTTCTGGCTATCTCTTGGGTTGGTGTTTGATGAATATTTTGTTAATCCGGGGGCGTAAAAATTTTAGAAGTTCTACTGTTTTTGCCAACTCTTGGCCGTTTTTTTGCCTAGCCTTCGGGAAAGCTCATGGATGATAAACCCAGGAACCTTAAAGCCATGCTCGCAGAAGCTAAAGATGCTTCGGAGCTGATGGTCGATTTAGCTTATGCCGCGTTGTATTTTGATGATGAAGGCATGGCCGAAGCCGTATTAGATCTTGAGAATGAAATGTCTGATCTTGTTCATGAGATGAGATCACTCACGATGTTGGCGGTTCGCCACCCACGTGAAGTAGATGGAATGAGTTCTGTCTTGTTGGTTGTCTCCTCGATCGAACAAATTGCTAACGCTGCTGTAGATATCTCAAAAATAGTTTTACGGAACATCGGAATTCCTCAAGCATTATTAGTGGATATGGCTGAGGCGGCAGAAGTGTCTCACCGTCTAGTAGTTGCCCATGGCAGTCATTTGGTTAGTCGCTCACTTGCTGATTTGGAACTACCTGTTGTGGTGGGCATGCGAGTAGTTGCGATTCAGCGTGGGCGCAGATGGTTAACAAACATAGGTGGGGAAAGCGTTCTAGAGCCCAGCGATGTGTTGTTTGTTCGCGGAGAGCCTGCTGGGATAGTGCGGCTCCGTGAATTAGCTTCCGCTTCGGTGTGGGTTCCGCCCCAGTTCGACCCAGCTCAGGGGCTCACTGATTTAGATCGGGCGGTTGACACCCTTGTCGAAATGAAAAATCTTTCTGAGACTTCGATAGGGCTTGCTTATTCTGCACTGGTACTTCGTGATCTTTCGCTAGCTCGTGAGGTCCGATCGCTTGAAGAACGACTTGATGGGATGAAAGTTTCCTTGCAGACCTGGGTGCTTAGAGCAGCAGCAAGCGACATAGACCCATCGCAACTTCGTGGGCTGCTGCACTTGGCTGAAGCTGCCGAAGATATAGGAGACCAGGCTCTTCAGATGGTAACTCTCGTATTGGATCAAGAAGATATCCACCCTGTATTAGCGCTTGCGTTAGGCGATACCAGCGATGTTGTCGTCCAAGTTCCAATTGGTTCGGAGTCCGCTGCAGAAAATATGAGTTTAGGTTCATTGGGTTTGTCGGTAGATCCTGGATATCACGTGTTGGCGATAAGGAGAGCTGGTAGCTACCTTTATAACCCTCAAAAAAATATTGTTCTGCGCTCTGGCGATGAGCTTTTGGCATCAGGACCAGAAGAAGGTCGCGAGCGTTTCGCTGAAATTTGTGGATATGTCTTAGAATTTGATGATGAGACCGGGATGGTGGATCTCACACCAACAGCTAGTTGA
>DMOB01000090.1:0-3395 GCA_003452475.1 Acidimicrobiaceae bacterium
CACGCATTAGCAGCTAGAGGTTTACCAGTTTACCCTCAAGTAGCAGTTCAGCCAGTCCAGTTCGACATGAGTTGGAAAGCCCCGTTTATATACGAAGGAATGCGTCTTTTTCAACCAGTTGCCCAAAGCGATTTTGAGGGAAGGAAAGCTTACTATTCGGATCAAGACTGGCGAGCTTTGTTTAAAGAAAAAGCTGGAAACGGTGGCAAAATTGGGGACCGTTGGGCTCGAACGGAAATAAGTTCTTACCCATTAGACCCTTCTATGGAAGGACGCAATGTTCAACAAATGGCCGATGAAATGGGACAAGATCCGGTTGATCTTATGCTTGACATGGCTTTAGACGCTGATCTAGATATGCGAATTGTCCAGGACGTTTTGAATCATGATCGTGATGAAATTGATGAACTTTTGCATGATCCAACCACTGTGATTGGGCTTTCTGATGCTGGCGCTCATGCCAGTCAACTATGTGATGCCAAATACTCAACCGAGTTTTTGTCAACATTCGTTCGCAGTCGGCAAAGTTTCGACTTGGAAACTGCGATTCATATGCTTAGCCAACGACCAGCGCAAGTCTTTGGGATTGAGGATCGCGGATTCTTAGCTGAAGATGGTTTCGCCGACGTTGTGATTTTTGATGCTGATGAAGTTGGTCATGATGGGAAGCGCCGTGTATTTGATTTGCCAAGCGGAGCTGACCGATTAATTTCTGATGCCGTAGGCATAAACGCCGTTATTGTTAATGGAACTCTAATAAGAGAAGAGGGCGCAGATACTGTGGGAAGTTCAGATTCTCTGCCGGGCAAGCTACTTCGAAATGGGAAAGGCTGATTCGCAATGCCTGTAGATCCAAATCGAGATTTTTGGAAGCCCGGCATGAGCTGGGAGAAAGCTCTCGAAGATGTTGCCTATATTAGAGAACTTGCTTCTGAAATGGGTGGAAAAGATCGTGTTGAAAGGCAACACTCTGCAGGGCGGGGAACAGTCCGTCAACGCCTGGAACAGTTCTGCGATGCTGGCTCATTTTTAGAAATGGGCGAGCTAATGGGTGCCGCTGAGTACGACTCCGACGGCAACCTACAAAGTTTTTCTCCTGGCGGCTATGTTATGGGCCTCGGAGAAGTGGATGGTCGTCCCATAGCCATCGGCGGAGATGACTTCACTTTGTCTGGCGGAAGTCCCCATGATGTCTTTAAGATTCCCCATAATTTTGCTCAGCCTCTAGCTCTTCAGTATGGGATTCCATATGTCCAACTGCGCGAAGGAGTTGGACATTCATCTAAACAAGATGAGCAAGATGGACATATGGGTCTACCTCAAGGAGATCTATGGCACCAGAGCGTTGAGCTTTTAGCAAACGTTCCAGTTGCATCAGCCATCATGGGATCAGTAGCAGGATGGCCTGCAGCGGCTGCTTTACTTTCCCATTTTTCAGTAATGATTAAAGATAAATCTCAAATTTTCCCATCGGGCCCACCGGTGGTGGAACGCGCCATCGGAGAAAAACTTACCAAAGAAGAACTCGGCGGTTGGCGAATGCACGTCGTCGAAAGCGGCCAAGTAGATAATGTTGCAGACACTGAGGCAGAAGCTTTTGAACAAATTCAAAAGTTCTTATCTTTTCTTCCAAACACTGTCCACGACACAGCTCAGCGGGTTGAAACAAACGATGATCCGCAGCGTAGACCTGAAGAACTCCTTAACATTGTTCCGACAAATCGACGCCAAGGCTACGACGCTCGAAGTTTGATTCGCCACGTAGTTGACAACGGTGATTTTTTTGAGATGCGACGCCACTATGCAAGTGGAGTTATCACAGGTTTCGCGAGGCTCGATGGCTTTTCGATTGGGGTAATTGGTTCTGATCCACTTTCTAAAGCTGGAGCGATGGATGGTAATGGGGCAGACAAATACGCTCACTTTATTGACTTGTGCGACACCTTCAATTTACCACTCGTGATTTTTTTAGACATGCCAGGCTTCATGCTCGGCTCACACGCTGAACGCATGGCGACAATGAGAAGGGGCGCTCGAGCCCTGATCGCATCAGCAGAGTGCCAGGTACCAAAAATAGAATTTATGGTGCGAAAAAGTTATGGAGTAGCCGCAGATGCACCTAATTCTATTGGTTTACCGAATGGCATTAACTTGAGATTTGGTTGGCCTTCCGGCGAATGGGGAGGAATACCGATTGAAGGAGGAGTGGCGGCCGCTTATCGACGTGAGATTGCTGAAGCAGAAGATCCGGATGCGCATCGCGAGAATATTGAAAATCGGCTGCTAAAGCTTAGGTCTCCGTTTCGCGCTGCTCACAAGGGCGATGTTGTGGACCTTATCGATCCTCGAGACACAAGGGCAATAGCCGCTCGTTTCGTCAAGTTAGCTCAGCCGAAACTTTCTGAACTAGCTAAACGAGAGAAACGGGCAGTACGTCCATAGATATAGACACTCGCCTCGGTTCATGTGGAAGTATTCGCTTCACAAAACCAGCCCAACATTTTTGCCGACTTCAAAAACGCATCTCACAAAATAGTGGACGCATTAACAAATTCCTGATTTCAGGCAGTCCTCTAGGGGCGAACTCATAGATGGCATGTCACCGCATAATTTCAATATCGTTGAAGGTAGCAATTTGATAATATAAGTGGACTTCATGCTATAAAGCTGCGCGAGAACGTCGATACATGGCAGCCTGGAGTTGTGATCGATTTACGTTCAGACACAGTCTCTCAACCCAGTGAAGCTATGCGAGAAGCAATTGCGCATGCAGTAGTAGGTGATGATGTTTTTGGTGATGATCCAACAGTAAATGAACTAGAGAGTTACACGGCTAATCTTCTGAACAAAGAAGCAGCCATGTTTGTGCCGAGCGGGACACAATCTAATCTCTGCGCACTATTAGCTCATTGTCAACGTGGCGACGAATACATTGTCGGCGACCACGCTCATACTTATATGTACGAAGGCGGAGGGGCGGCGGTTCTAGGAAGTGTTCAGCCTCAGCCTATTCCGATGCTTAAATCTGGGATGCTGGACTTAGACCGAGTCCGTGAATCCGTGAAACCTAACGACATACACTTTGCGCGAAGCCGCTTACTTTGTATAGAGAACACAACGAACGGTAAAGCTATCGGTTTAAAGGAATTAGCCGCTGGCGCCGAGACTGCTTCAGATAATAGTCTTCTCTATCACCTTGATGGGGCTCGGCTTTGGAATGCAGCTATTTCGTTAAACGTTGAAGTTAGTCAGATCACTGCCTTTTTCGACTCAATCTCAGTTTGCCTATCCAAAGGGCTTGGCGCGCCGATTGGATCAGTTCTTGTCGGCGAATCACCTTTCATAGACGAAGCCCGAAAATGGCGTAAAATGCTAGGCGGAGGAATGAGACAAGC
>DMOB01000051.1:0-13090 GCA_003452475.1 Acidimicrobiaceae bacterium
AAGAGTTTTCTATAATCCATCCGGTTGGTTCGGTTGGAAAAGGTGTAACTCGAACTTGTCTTTGCACGTACTCAGAAGGCTGAAGGCTGAGTGACTGAAGTCGATTCTCATGTCGTTTGAACGCTAGAAAAGCTGCATCAAGCTGACGAATAAATGAAGGCACCCATGCAGCTCCTAATTCAATTATTCCAACTCGTAAGTCTGGGAAACGTTCTAGAACGCCATCAAATATAAGCATAGATAATGCCTGCGCTGGTGCTGAAGAAATAGCCATATAAGAAACTGACCTAAAGTTCTCGCCTCCTCCGTGAAAATCAGGTTCGGGTGGCAATCCATTGTTGCGATGCTGTGGGGGCATAACTAAATTTGGCTCAGCCACATGCATAACTATTGGGACCTTGGCTTCTTGAGCTAATGCCCAGACCCGGTCAAATTTAATGTGGCTATGGGCATGATTTTTGGGCATCCGGTTTGGAATAAGCAGAGCGGATGCCCCAAGATTTAAAGCTCGCTCAGCGCAGGCTGGGGCTAATTCTAAATCTTGAAGAGGAATGTATGCAACCGGCAGAAGGCGTGGGTCATTTTTGCAAAAAGCAGTTTGGGCCTGATTCGCAGCGTCTGCTGTTGCGTATGTAAGTTTTGCTGGAGCCTCATGCTCCATTGCTTCTAAAACGGTGTTCGGCATAGTAGGAAAAACGAGTTGACTAGAGAAACCTAAATAGTCAAGGGCCTGGCTACGATCGGAACTATCCCATGCTCCTTTAGCTTGGAAATTTTTTCGGCTCATTATTTCTTGTTCAGCAGTTTCGCGAAAATCTTTGTCGGCTTGTAAATCTCGGCAGCGTTCGATATCTGCGAAAAGTTCAGTGCTGCTTTTTGAAAAATGTTCAGCGAAGTATTCGATAACCGGTTTAGGAGCGAATTCATTTAACCACTCAGGAGGTTCCATAGTGTGGGCGTCTGCGTCGTGTATGACTCGATCCTGAACGTACGGCATAAAATATCCTTTCTTTGTAACCGAACCTTAGGCGAGGGAATGTGTGCGTCGCTCTGGTCCGAAAACTAAAATTCTAAAAACTTCAGTTCGTGTGGAGCTCCTGATTAATTCCTGACCAACGATCAGGATCTAATATCCGCATTTCTATGGCTCCGCTTAGGCTATTTCGTATAAAGAGCATGCCCGATTTGCCAGATAAGTCGCTTCCTTTAACGACCGTTCCGTTGGGCAGAGTGACGCGACTTCCAGCTGTTACGTAGCAGCCTGCTTCGACTGTGCAATAGTCGCCGAGAGAGATGCCGATCCCTGAGTTAGCGCCTAGTAGGCAGTGTTCCCCGATTGAAATTATTTCTTTCCCACCACCTGAAAGAGTTCCCATAATTGAAGCACTGCCTCCGATATCACTATGGGCTCCGACAATCACCCCTGCGCTAATTCTGCCTTCGACCATCGCTGGACCTAGGGTTCCAGCATTGAAGTTGCAAAAACCTTCGTGCATGACAGTCGTTCCATCAGCCAGGTGGGCGCCGAGCCTGACACGATCGGCATCTGCGATGCGAACACCTGATGGGATTACGTAATCGGTCATCCTGGGAAACTTGTCAACTGAGGTGACGTTTAGGTTTTGGTTTTCTTTAGCTGCGGCGGACCGGAGAGAGTCGACGTTTTCGGGCAGAACTGGTCCTAGGTTCGTCCAAGCACAATTTGTAAGGAGACCAAACAAACCATCAAGGTTGGTTTCGTGGGGTTTTATTTCTCTTCTGCTCAACAGGTGAAGGCGAAGGTATGCCTCATTGAAGTCTTTAGGAGGGCTGTCGGTATCGGAAAGCTCAGATTCAACTGTGATACTTCGAATAATTCCTACTTTCTCAGCAAGACATGATCGAGATGCATCGTTGCCTGATATTGGATACCAGACGTCGAGTGGTGTGCCTGACTCGCTATCGATGTAGCTGTGACCTATCGAAGTGAAATTCATAGTTAGAGCATTGCAGCCCAAACTCGGGGCTCCAACTGTCGCGCAGAAATAATAGATAAATCCTTAATCGTAAGGCAGAACAATCCGTTGATATTGACGGTGGCGTCGATCCAAACAGAAATATTGGATGCCGCTTCGGCTTGGCCTTTGATGATTTTGCCGGAGGATTTTACGAAGCACAGGCAATTTTTGCAGCCACAGTCTAGTTTTATGATTATGAAGACAAATGTTTGCGAGATTCTTGGTGTGGATGTTCCGATTCTTGCCTTTACTCATTGCCGAGATGTCGTTGCGGCAGTGACGAAAGCAGGAGGCTTTGGGGTGCTAGGCGCGGCAGGACACACCCCGGAACAACTAGATGTAGACCTGAAGTGGATTACTGACGAGGTCGCCGGGAAACCGTTCGGTGTAGATATTATTGTTCCGGCAAAGTACGAGGGTTCGGATGAAGGCGGTAAATCCGCTGCTGATCTCCGTGCCATGATTCCTCAAGGGCACCGAGATTTCCTTGAAAATATGATGAATCGTTATGGTGTTCCGGAGATGCCGGAATCAGATGGTCTGAACGTAATGGCAGGCGATGCTGAACCCCCAATGACTTATTCCCAGGCAGTGCCTTTAATGGACGTAGCCTTTTCATATCCGATTAAGTTAATCGTAAATGCGTTAGGACCTCCTCCTCCGGACATGATCGCTCGGGCTCACGAGCAAGGAATCCTAGTGGGAGCTTTGGCTGGCAAAAAGTCCCATGCGGTCAGACATGTGGCTTCAGGAGTTGACATCATAATTGCGCAAGGCCATGAAGCCGGCGGACATACCGGAGAGATAGGCACGATGGTTTTAGTGCCGGAAATAGTTGATGCAGTTCACCCAATTCCAGTTTTGGCGGCAGGCGGAATAGGAACTGGAAGGCAAGTAGCTGCTTCGCTCGCTTTAGGGGCCCAGGGAGTTTGGTGCGGGTCAGTATGGTTGACGACTCTAGAAGCGGAGACACATCCGGCAGTAAAAGACAAGTTTTTGGAGGCGACTTCATCTGACACGCTTAGATCTAGGTCGCGAACAGGGAAACCAGCTCGCCAGCTGCGTTCAGCTTGGACCGATGAATGGGAAGGTGCGGATTCACCAGGAACGCTTCCAATGCCATTGCAGCCAATGTTAATTAGCAAAGCTAGTCGCAGGGTAGACAGAGCTGCTCTAAATGAAGAAAACGTTGGAGCCGTAGAACTATCTAATTATTTTGTCGGGCAGATAGTCGGACAGATGAATGAATCGATTTCTGCTACCCGAGTAGTCGAAAACATGATTAGCGAATATGTAGATGTAATGGACCGGTTGGAGTCTCTTAACGACCTGTAACGGCGGATAGAGAAAATCAGTAGAGGGTTATCAATGAAGCAAATTGAAGATCGTGTGGCTGTTGTAACCGGGGCGGGATCCGGCATAGGTAAAGCTTTGGCAATGGGCTTCGCTCGCGAGCATGCAAAAGTAGTTTTGGCTGACGTGCAAGAAGATGCGCTCGAGGCGGCTGTTAGGGACGTCCGTGCAACCGGAGCGCAAGCAATCGGAGTTCTAACAGATGTCACTGATTCTGACTCAGTAGCTCGCCTTAGTTCTTTGACTCTCGACCACTTTGGTGCAGTGCATATTCTCTGTAATAATGCGGGAGTTGGTGGCGGCGGTTTCATCAAAAATCAGGAGCTAGTTGATTGGAAGTGGGTCATAGACGTATCGCTTTGGGGTGTGATCCACGGAATACATCATTTCTTGCCGGAACTGATGAAAGCGGAAGAATCGCATATTATGAGCACGGCTTCGGTTGCTGGGCTTATGGCTGTTCCTGGCTTAGCTCCGTATAATGCGGCGAAGTATGGAGTGGTTGCGATAATGGAAACGCTGCATCATGAAATGGAACGAGACCCTGATTCTGACGTAGGTGTATCGGTGCTTTGTCCAGGAACTGTTCGCACTAACATAGCGACGGCACAACGGAATCGCCCAGAGGAATTGAAGCGCAACAAAAAAAATGTTGAATTAGCTAAAACAAGGGCACCTGAGGAAGCCAGAAAACGCAACGCAGCTATAGCTGCGATGCTCGAAGGCGGAATGAACCCTGATCATGTTGCACAAAAAGTAATTGATGCGATGATCGATAACCAGTTCTGGATTTTGTCTCATCCAGAGCATTTAGAGGAGATTAACCACCGTAACCAACAGCTAGCCAACTTAGAAAATCCGACGCTGATTTCAACTTTTGGTGAGTAGAGGGAAGCTGAACTTGGAGTATTGCTTCACCAATTATTGCTAATTTTGGTTTGAATGAGAAGCGAGTTATTCAGAACAATTACATAGTGAATTTAAGGTTACGAGCCGCGTGGTTTCCGAGTATTTCGTCTCCAACCCAGTGAATTAATCCCTGCTCAATAGGAATCTCAGGGTTTACTCTTCCACATGCTTGGTTCATGAATGCCATAGAGTCGCAGTGAAGCACCACGGTTGGATTTTCTATATGAGGCACCTCGACTGCTCTATCTTCGAAAGCCACGAAAATATCGCGTTCGACAGCCCCGTAGATATTGAAATGAATTGTTTGGTTTTGCTTTAATCCAATTTTCTTACCAACGATGTATCCGATCGAAAGACGAACTTCGTTTAAAGCCATTTCTGCGGTTGGGCCACTGTTATCAGTCGCGATGTTGAGCGGAGCGGCGCAGTCTCTCGTGTGCATCCAAAAATCGAACTCTCGAACCGCCATAAAACGGTCGTATGTGCCGGGACCAACCGGCGTCATTGTCGGTGTTGAAAATTCTGTATCTGTCATATTGGCAAGATTGTCTCTCCGCCGGTTCAAAGTCTGGCGGAACTCGTTGACTAAAGTAGAGGTCTCCATTTGTAATGCAGCTGCAAAATAGCCAGAAACGAGTTCAAAGGGAGGTGGTACTTTTAGCCCAGTAGGAATCCAGTCTGTGAGAGCTTGCTCAACTGAAAAAAGATGACTGGCGACATCTTTAATAGACCATTCTGAGCATAAAGATTGGACCTGCCAATGTTCTTCAGTCAACGACTCAAAAAAGTTAATAGCTGAACTCCAACATTTATCTAAGTTAGAAGTAATTAGTTCTCGATCACTCATTGGACTCTGATCCTTCAGTGGTTTATCAACTTTAGTTCATATGGAAATATTCAATTTGATCTATGAAGATATCGCTATTGTGGCCTTAAGAATTACGGTATGCAAAAAATAAATCTCACGTTATTTTCGATTGTTCGAGTGGAATTTCGTTGCTCAGCCGACCATATATGGCCCCTAGCTGTTCGATCATCGCATCGACAGAACGAGCACCTGATTGGAACACAGCTGTTGCATTGATAGAAATCCAGTCAAAGTTCATTGCGTTGACTATTGCTGCTCGCTCTGAGACTTGATCTAAATCAGCATAGAAAAACTTGTCCTCTTTACGACGAGGTGGTGGTTGCAACATTAATTGTGTGCCGATATCAGATGGGTTCCTGCCGAATTGTTCCGCTTGCTCACGAATGTCTGCAACAGTTGTGAGGGCTTGTTCATCGGAGACGCCAGACGCCATCCATCCATTTCCTTTCTGTGCGGTTCTGCGAACAGCAGCTTTTCCAACGCCACCTACCCATATCGGTAAGTTGATTCCTTGAGGCGAAACTGGCTCCATGCCCATGTCGTTTGATTGATAAAAATTCCCTTGAAAACTGATTTGGCCGCCTGCCCAGTAGGCACGTAGCAGGTCGATAGCCTCATCCATTCTCTTACCGCGAGTATGGAAGTCTTCTTCTAGAGCGTCATACTCCGAGTCCTGCCAGCCAACGCCTATTCCTAGACGAACGCGCCCATTGGAAAGGGTATCCAGAGTGCTTATTTGTTTAGCGACTAAGACTGGCTGCCGCTGAGGGAGCACTAAAACTTCGGTTGACAGCGAAATTGTTGTAGTGACAGCCGCAAGATTAGCTAACAGCATAAGTGCCTCGAGAACCGGCATCTCAGCAGGGTAGATAGTGGTTCGAGTTTCGCTAGGGTAACCCATTACCACATGGTCGAAGGCTGCGATTTCGTCGTAGCCTATAGCCTCGATGGCTTCCGCTAATTCCAATACTTTTTTATGGCCTTCTCGATACGCAACTGATGGAAAATCGACAGCAATTTTCATTTGAGTGTGTTTTCTGACGGAAGCTTTATAAGAGCTGTAGCGGGCATCAAGATCGCACCACTTTTGTTTCTTTCTTCAAGCGAAAGCAATGCGGTTCTTTCGGTCTGGTTGACCTCGGTCACAGAACCATGGAACTCGAGATTCTCGCCGACTAGTGCGCTAGCCCGATTTTGCCAAGTTATGTTTAAAAGCCGAGATGCCGGCCCGGCCCAATCGGTTACAAACTGGGTAAGCCAGGAACCTTGGAGGGGTCCATGGACGATAATGTCTGTATGGCCTTCAAACTCAGCGTATGTGCGATCGTAGTGAATCCTATGTGGGTTGAAGCTGGCAGCGCTGTATAAAAAAAGTTGGGCTTCGTCGGCTGATTTGTGGAGCACGGGCAGTTGATCTCCAACTGAAATGCTTTCTATTGTTTGTTGTTTCATCGAGCTATACCGATCTGACGTGAACGAGCAACTGTGGTCATTTCTTGGTTAACGAAAGTTGTTTCTCTTACCTGACGAACGAATGGCCCTTTGCTGCCACTTTTTTGATCAAGTGCGGCGAGGCGAGCTGTGGCTGTTATTTCGTCTCCGATGTAGACAGGCTCAAGGAAGTCCCATTCTTCACCTCCGAACATCATTCGAGCCACCTCAAGACGAACCCCTGTTCCGTCTCTGTAAAGACCATCTGTGCGAAGCGTTGAAAGGGGCTTTGGGATTACCATCGCATGGGTAACAAACGTTGGAGGCACGGTTATGGTTTTGTAGCCTGCGGCTTTGGCGGCAGACTCATCGAAATAAATGGGATTTTCGTCGCCCACAGCGAGAGCATATCTCTGGGCTTCGCGTTCATTTATTGCGACGGTGATAGGACCGTATAGAATTTCACCGATACGCGCGAGTGACTCAGGTGGAATGAGTGAAGTTGACATTTGAAGATGTTACGCCATCTGAGCCGAAGAAGTTTGAGCGACCTAGTACTGTTGCCAATAAGAGGGAGTAAGTCACATGGTGATGTGGAATAGAAAAATTGAAATGCCAGATGAGAAATCAGCGCTTCCTGGGCGTTTAGCTAAGGTTCCCGTGCCTGAGTTTCATGAGGTTTTAGGAGTTTCGATGACTCCGCCTTTTGATCTCGGCACTGAAATATTTGTGGTGGGAATGGGCTGTTTCTGGGGAGCTGAGAGAGTTTTTTGGGAGGCAGACGGTGTTAAAACTACCGCCGTTGGGTACGTGGGAGGGTTTACTGAAAACCCATCTTATGAAGAAGTCTGTTCGGGACTGACAGGTCACAATGAGGTTGTGCTTGTGGCCTTCGATCCGGAAAAAACGACTTTTAGTGACTTGATGAGATTGTTCTGGGAGAATCATGATCCTACGCAAGGGATGCGACAGGGAAATGATTTAGGGACGCAATATAGATCGGGTATCTACGTCACAAGTGATTCCCAAAAAGAGGAAGCGCAAAGCTCATTGCGCCGATTCCAGCGAGTCATAGACGCAGCTGGCTATGGACCGATCACAACCGAGGTGGAAGACCTCGGCGCGTTCTACTACGCAGAGCATTACCATCAGCAGTACTTACACAAGGTGCCTAATGGATACTGTGGTATGGGCGGCACAGGTTTGACCTGTCCTGTGGGTTTGAATACATAGAGAAATCTGAGCAGAGTTGTTAGGCCTGTGTCGCGTTAGCGGCTGCTTCCATTGTTTGGACGGCGACACTATGGCGGTTCTCTCCCCATGGAAGAGGCATCAGGATTGGGTATTCTACTCCGGCCTCAATATAGCTTTGGACAAATTGTGTTACTTCCTTGGAGCTACCAATGAAGTCAATTGATTGAATCATGTTTTCAGATATAGCGGCTAGGGCCCCGTCGCGATCGCGTTCGGATTGCTTTAAGCGAAGCTCCTGTATTTCGGTTTCAAAGCCTGCCGATCTGAACATTCGTGCGTACCCGTCAGCCATGGCATAGTTGAAAAGGTCTTTGCGAGCAGAGGTTGCAGATTGCTCTAAATCCCCAACTGCTGCATGGACGTAGCTCATAATTGTGGCGGGTCCTCCAGAGCGAACTTCTTTGATGGCAGTAGGAATGTATGAAGCTGGAATATAATTGAGAAGAACCCCGTCTGCTATTTCGCCGGCTAGTTTCAGCATCTGGGGATTCAGGGCGGCAAGCACAATTTTCGGTTCTCGTTCAGTTTTTTTGAGGCCGAGGCGGAAGCGTTTAACTTGCCAAAAATCACCTTCAAAGGTAACTGATTCGCCGCTAAAACAAGCACGAAGTAATGCTACGTATTCGCGCATCATGGCGATTGGTCGATCAGTCATCTCTAGCCCATGCTGACTCAAGATTCCTGGTGCTGAAGTTCCTATTCCTAGCCAAATGTTTTGAGTTGGTGCAAGAGATTGAAGAGTGGCTGCGGTCATTGCAGTCAGTGCCGGAGTCCTGATTTGAATAGGAATGATTCCAGTGCCAAGGTCCATGGGCGAAACGGCGTTAGCAACAGACCCAAGGAGAGTGAATGCATCTGTGCCAGTAGCTTCCACTGTCCAAAAAGATTTGTAATCGAGTGATTGGGCGATTTGTGCTATTTCGGTTACTGCTCGTGGGCCAAGTACTCCCAGGCTTCCAAAAGTAACTCCGAGGGGGTTTTTCTCACTACTCATCTGCCTGACGGTAGCCGCTGAAATCGTTTGTTGACGAAGTGTCGTAAATATCCCCCTATTTACCTGTTATTAGACGCTAGGGTAAGGCCATGGGTGCTGGAAGTCCTCCGGCAGACAAGGAGCAGAAGGTGACCGAAACACAAGATCTACCAATCATCTCAGAAGCCCTTGGAGTCATTGACGGTGCGCTGAACGATTTTCTTCACCGTGAACTTGTGTCTTCAAATGAAGTTACGGATCTCTTGCTAGATGTTCGGAGCGTTTTGAGCAAAAGTTCGACGAAATCAGTTGAAGACATATCAGGCCTTGAGCTTGTGTTAGAGGATCAGGTTTCAGCTCAGGCTTAAGGGTTCTTGAGTTACGTAACTAAATTTCGTTTCTTATTTACCGATAAATCGGTGAGTTAGCTTTCCGAGAATCGACCCAATTAAGGCTCCGCCGGCTAAGTCTGAGGCGTGGTGCAGACGAACGTGTACTCGCGACATTGAAATGAAAGCGGCAGGTACGAACCAGATGTTGCCAATTCTTGTTTGTCGCGCCAACACAGTTGCGGCACAAAAAGCTGCTGAAGCATGGCCGGAAGGAAAACTTGACGTTATCGGTTCTCTGAGTTGATACTTGGAAACATTGTCATGTGCGCTTCCTGGTCGCGATCGGTTGAATTGGCGTTTTATTAGCTGATTGACAATAAGTGATTCAACCCCCATGAGAGCGCTAAATCGGAGCGCCTGGTTGGCCTTCTTGCCGGGTGGTAGTGCGGCTAGGCCGCCGACTATGTGCCAAATGAGACTGAAATCTCCGAGATTAGAGGATGCATAAAAAAGTTTGTCGAGCGTAGGGTGTCCGCGCCACTGATCCCACCACTGGTCTATCAGCTCGTCTATTTGATTGAAGTTCATAATAGTTGTAAAAATTCGGGCATTAGACGTTGGTTACTCGGTTGAGAAATCTTTGGTACAGCTATTAAAACTATCAATTGTTTCTCAAAGTCGTAGTTGTCTCTATGGGAGGCAAGGATGGATTGGTGGGCGGTGCGACTGTTAGCATTGGTTCAAGACTTTGGTCCGGTGGCGGTGGAATTATTAGTACCTGTCCGACATAGATTAATGTCGGGTCTGCGATATTGTTTGCTCTGACTAGATGGTTTAAATGGATTTCGAATCGGTTAGCAATCGCTATAAGTGTGTCGCCACTTGCGACTGTATATCTGACCTGGTTAATAGGAATTTTAGTTGCGACGGAGGTACTACTTGTTCGAGTGATGTTTATGATTACGCTAGAATTATCAGAGTTTTTTTGAGGCGTACAACTGGAAATTATGGGGCTTAAAGCAATCATAAAGGCGCCTACTAAAGTGATGAATCGGGGCCCTGCCGACCTCATCTTAATCGACTTTTTCGTTGTCGGATGGTGGAATTACTAGCTGCTCGCCAATGCTGAGAATTGTTGTTTCCTTGCCGTTCTCAGCCATTAGCGCCTCTACAGTAACTTCAAAACCCTTTGCGATGATGCTTAAAGTGTCGCCAGGCTGAACGACGTAGACTTTCCGTTGGCGTACTTTTTCTGTGGTCGTAGTAGTCATCTCTGGACGTAAAGTTGTCAATACTGGTGTAGTCGTTGGGACTACCGTGACTGAGTCCGAATCGTTGCATCCGGATGTAGCGAAAACAACAAAAAAGGCCAGTATCAGGCACGTGGCGAATGAGCCCTTAGAGTAACTTTTGACCACGTTGGGAAGGAACTGCGACATTTCTATTGGCCTATGGCTTTAAGATCAACCTGCATCGGCCAAATAGTCTTGTCATTCCCAGGCATGAATGGTTGAGGTTCTCCCTCGTCTACGGTGAGTAGTTCAACTCCGTGCTCGTGGACAAGAATAGTGTGTTCGAATTGAGCAGTTCGGCTCAAGTCAATTGTCGTAGCTGTCCAACCGTCATCCCACATTTGGGCTTTGTATGATCCCAGGGTAATCATTGGTTCTATCGTGAATGTCATGCCGGCTTGAAACTCAAATGTGGCAGAGGGCTCGTAGTAATGTGGAATATTCGGTTGGTGATGGAAAATTTCGCCCACACCATGCCCAATGAATTCTCTAACGACTCCATACCCGGCGGCCTCGGCGTGCTGTTGGATTGCTCGTCCTATGGCGTTGACTGGGCCACCAGATTCGACAGCGCCGATTCCTAGGTACATGGCCTCTCGTGTTACTTTAATGAGCTTTTTTGAGGCCTCGTCTACTTCGCCTACCATGAATGTTTCGCTGTGGTCGCCATGTACACCATTAATAAAAATCGTTACGTCGCAGTTAATGATGTCGCCATTTTTTAGCCTTCGACTATCAGGAATTCCATGGCAGATTACTTCGTTAACTGAGGTACAAAGAGATTTCGGGTACCCGTTGTAGTTTAGCGGGCTTGGGTAGCCACCTAAGTCGAGGCACGCCTCATGGCAGACTTGGTCGAGATAATCTGTCGTGATACCTGGCTGAATTTCTGCCGCAACGGCACGCAGAACTGTTCGAGCAGCGGAGCCCGCGAACCTCATACGCTCCAGGGTCTCTTCGTCTTTACGGAGATCCTTTGGAGCTTTGGCAATGGGGTAGCCACTTTCGGCATAGTCGGGTCTGACAATCGACTGGGGCACCGCTCGGGTAGGCGTGAGGTCACCGGCGATTATCGGATTTTTGTTGATTGATTTAGGACGCGCCGCTGGAACACGTTTTTTGCGCTTGATCATTGTTGTTCACGCTATCGGATTGGGTGAATGTCTACTTTGTTGAAGGCGGTAGAACTGAAGAAGCTCACCGAGCTTCTTTGAGCATCTTCGCAAGCAGACGGAATTCTTCAAGGGTCGTCTTAGGTACTATGTACCCATCTTGGTCTTCAATAGCTTCCCATTGATCCCTGACGTCTTCGACAGAATGTCCGGGGGAGCACCAGCCTTGTGTTAGGCCAACAAAGAATCGAGCTACCCGACCACCGCCAACACTAAATGTTTCGCCGTTTACTGGACAATCTTCATGTGCAAGAAAAGCGACCAGAGGAGCTACTTCTCCGGGTTGTAGTGAGTCTGCTAGAGGCCCCAACAGCTCTTCAGTCATTCGAGTTCGGGCAATAGGGGCAATAGCGTTCGCCCTGATGTTGTGTTTAGCGCCCTCCATGGCGAGTACGTTCGTGAACCCAACTAACCCCATTTTTGCCGCACCATAATTGCTTTGCCCAAAGTTGCCGATTATTCCTGAAGCGGACGCTGTGTTAATAACCCGTCCGTAGCCTTGATCTCGCATGTGCACCCATGCTGGCCGAGTCACATAGAAAGCGCCCTTAAGATGAACGTCGATTACGTCTGACAGTTCGTCGTCTTCGAGGTTATGAAAAGTCTTGTCTCTTAGAATGCCGGCGTTATTGACGACAATATCGATGCGCCCGAATTCACTCATTGCAGTTTGGACGATAGCGGCCCCGCCAGCAGGGTCGCTAACTGAATTTCCATCGGCAATAGCAATACCGCCAGCAGTATTTATCTCATCAGCTACTTTTTGGGCAGGCCCCTCATCGCCGCCCGTTCCGTCGATAGCGCCTCCAAGATCATTAACTAATAAGCGTGCTCCGCGATCTGCTAACAGCAGTGCATGTTCGCGTCCGAGCCCACCCCCAGCGCCGGTAACAATTGCTACTTTTCCATCAAAGCCGAGCTCTGCCATAGATTTCTCTTTCAGGAAGGAATGAGCGATTCGCTGCATTCGGTCCACAATTTAGCGAGGTATTTGAAAACCCGGCTAACTAGGGGAGCTTTTTGAAAAAATATGCGCGAACCTTTAATCGTGACTATTCAAATTAATGGGCAAGTAGAAGAAGGCTGGGAACCAGTTCTGAGAGCCTTCATCCACAATTTTGAGAACCAGAATGAAGTTGGCGCCTCAGTCTGTGTGATGCACGAAGGTGAAACGAAAGTGGATCTTTGGGCGGGAGTCGTCGACTACGACGATACTCCTTGGCAAGAAGACACCATGGTTGTGTTTCATTCGGCGACTAAGGGCGGGGTTGCTTTGGCAGCGCATTTATTATCTGATCGCGGATATCTCGATCTGGACGCGCCGGTCTCGGAAGTCTGGCCTGAGTTTGCTACTAGGGGTAAAGAAAAAGTTACGAACCGAATGATGTTAAATCACACAGCTGGAGTGGCTGCATTTCGAGAGGCATTGCCGGGGAAGTCTGCCCTTGATTGGGACTATGTATGTGACCGCTTGGCAGCCGAGGAACCCTGGTGGGAGCCCGGTAGTCG
>DMOB01000336.1:0-15549 GCA_003452475.1 Acidimicrobiaceae bacterium
TCGAAGTTACAAGAGGTCGAGGTGGTGGCATATTGCGCGGTGGCGGAGGCAATGGTCTTTTAGGCGCTGCTCCCTTAGCCGCAGAATTTTCTTTCAAATCATCATTAGCTGGTTCGTCATCCTTTGGAGACGAGGGACTTACCGTGCTAGCTGGCGCCAACTTCGCACCTGGTTTTGGTGATTCAGTAGAATCACCAACCGCCGAGTCCTCAAGAACTTCAGCATTCTCTACCGGGGCAGCTTTCTTAGCTGGGGCCTTCTTAGCTGGAGCTTTCTTGGCTGGAGCCTTCTTCGCTACCGCCTTCTTGACGGGCGCTTTCTTTTTCGCCGGCTTTGGTTGTTCATCTTCTTCTTGGGGTTGCTGTGCTCGAATTAGTCCTTCACGATCCGCTTTTCGACGGACACGGTCGGCTTGAGCTTCTTGGACACTAGAAGAATGGCTCTTTACGCCAATTCCAAGCGCGTCACAAAGATCAAGGGTCTCCTTGTTAGATAGACCTAATTCTCTTGCAAGTTCGTAGACCCTGGGATTCTTGGGCAAGCGCGTTCCTCATTCTAGTGGGCAGGTTCATCGACCTAAGCAGTTCGTTGTTATCGACTATTTCTAGTCAACGACAACGGCCACCGGCCGACAGATGGATGGACTGCCCAGTGCCACGTTACAGGCTTAGGCGGCCCACGCCGCTAACTATCTTCGGCCTCTTCTTCGACTTCTTCTAATTCAACTACTTCATTGGCATTAATATCAGCATCTAAACCAGCATTTTTTACCTCTGATTCATCAACGCTGCTATCGATTTCTTCTTCTTGTCGCTGCGGCTCTTCTGCAGCCTCAGTCCATTCACCGGCGGTCATAGCCTCGCTGCCATCTGCTGGCACCCAAGTTTGTTCACCTGTGTCAGGGTCAGTAACCCATTCGCCTTCAGCCCAATCTTCGGCTGCGTAGGCAGCTTCTTCATCAAGAATTTGGGTTTCGCTTTTAATATCAATTCTCCAGCCAGTTAGGCGAGCAGCCAGACGAGCATTTTGGCCTTCACGACCTATCGCCAGTGATAACTGATGATCAGGCACTATGACCTCTGCCACTCCATCAACTTCGTGGAATCGCACCTCTTTGACTTTGGCTGGTGAAAGTGCCTTCGCTACAAAATCATTCTGATCGTCCGAAAATGGGACGATATCAATTTTTTCGCCGCGCAGTTCATTGACTACTTGTCGAACTCGGGCACCACGAGCACCAACACAAGCTCCTACAGGATCAATATTAGAATCATTGGACCAAACAGCAATTTTTGTTCTATGGCCAGGCTCACGAGCGCAGGCCTTCAGCTCTACTATCCCCTCACTTATTTCTGGTACCTCAAGCTTAAATAGTTCACGAATTAGTCCCGGGTGAGTTCGAGAAACAACTATTTGCGGACCTTTTGGTGTTTTGCGCACCTCAACTATGTAGGCCTTCAGACGCGTGTTCGGCTCAGGTCGCTCATAAGGGACCTGCTCTGATTGAGGCAAAAGCGCTTCCACTCGACCTAGGTCTAACAGAGTATATCGGGAATCATTTTGCTGAATTATGCCAGTAACAATGTCACCTTCTCGTCCAGCGTATTCCTCATATTTCATATCGCGTTCGACTTCGCGGATGCGCTGCCCTAGGACCTGCCTGGCCGTCTGAGCCGCTATTCTGCCGAAATTTTCTGGGGTGTCATCCCACTCTTGAAGAACCGTTCCTTCTTCATCAATTTCCTGAGCGATGACTTGAATATTGAAAGTCTCATCAATCACTACGTAAGCATCAGGCGAGGAATCAGGCATTTTTTTGTATGCCGACTCAAGACCATTTGCTACCGCTTCGAGGAGAACTTCTGTGCTCATGCCTCGATCAGCAGCTAGTGCTTGCAGGGCTTCCATCATGTCTGGGGTAGTCATGTCTGACTTCCTCCCTCAATTTTAGCTGTTGTAGGCTTTGCACCTTTACCAGGTTTGGGTCCAGGACCCCAAGCAAAGATAGTGCGAGCCTTTTCAATTTCATCGAACCTAACTAGACAGACGCCACTCTCAGGGTCTTCGACAGTAATCATGTCGCTATCAACAAATTTCAACAACCCTGCTATCCGGCGTCGACCGTCTGGCCCTGGAAAAGTTCGTATGTGCACTTGCTCCCCCACTGCTGAAGCGAAATGATCAATATTTCTTAAACGTCTTTCAACTCCAGGACTCGACACCTCAAGTGTGTAACGCCCTGGGATCGGATCATGTTCATCAAGCAAAGCAGAAACTGCCCTACTGAGATTAGTTAACTCATCGATGCTCACACCATCAAGGCCCTGAACCAGGACCGACAACGTCGAATCATTTCGTTGCACATCATACAATTCGTATCCTGCATCAGAAACGATAGGAGCAACAAGCTGCAATATTTTGTCAGTTTCGCTCATTACTCCTCCTTCGTTAATTAATTAAGAAAATTAGTTTTGATCATATAACGACCACAGGCGTGGGCAGCGCCCACGCCCAGCGATAGCTGACCTGTGTTGCTACAAGCGTATCAGCACCGCTACCTGTCTCCGCATAGCTACCCCTTCATCTAAATTCCCTAACTAGCGACGTCGGATAATATCAACGGCCTTTTCAGTCGAATTGACGTCTTCTCCTTGGCTTTCTATTAGCGCCGCTCTATCTGCTTCTGCTTCTGCTTCTGCTCCTAAATCAGCATCAGCGAGCGCTCCCTCGATACCCGCCTCAGAAATTTTAAGTGCCCATTCCACAAGCGAATCAACCATCTTGTCTTCAGGCACCACCTTTACGACTTTGCCTCGCACGAACAGGTGCCCTCTTTGCCTACCCGCAGCAATACCTAGGTCTGCGCTTTTGGCCTCGCCAGGCCCATTCACCACGCACCCCATGACCGCAACCTGTATCGGTATATCAAGCGTAGCTAACGCTTCTTGAGCGTTTGCCGCTACTTCGATAACGTCTACTTCGGCTCGGCCACAAGATGGACACGCTATTAAGTCAAGACCCGACCTTTCCCTTAACCCCAGAACTTCAAGAAGCTGTTTACCTACTTTCACCTCTTCAATCGGGTCCGCTGTGAGACTAAAACGGATGGTATCTCCAATGCCTTCATTCAAGAGCGTGGCGATTCCCGCAGTCCCCTTCAGAACTCCCCCAGGCAGGGGTCCAGCTTCAGTAACACCTAGGTGAAGCGGAAAATCGACCGTATCTGCAAGCAGCCGATAAGACTCCACCATCAAACGCACATCACTTGCTTTAACTGAAATTTTCACATTATCGAAATCGACAGCTTCAAAGTGTCCTAGCTCACGCTTTGCTGACTCCACAAGTGCAACAGGCGTCATTCCATAACGTTCTTCGATGTCAGGATCCAAGGAACCACCATTCACACCGATTCGAATTGGAACACCCCTATCACGCGCTTCCATAGCAACTGTTTTGATGTGCTCAGGCTTTCGAATGTTGCCAGGGTTTAAGCGTAAACACGCTACTCCAGCATCTAACGCCGCAAGAGCTAACTGGTATTGAAAATGGATATCGGCAACTATCGGAACTGGAGAACGTGGAATGATCTGAGCTAGCCCTTCTGCAGCGTCTAAATCGTTACATGTGCACCGAACTATGTCAGCACCTGCCCCAGCGAGCGCATAAATTTGTTGCAGCGTTGCCTCTATATTTGCTGTTTTTGTTGTAGTCATGGACTGAACGCTTATGGGCGCATTTCCACCCACCGAAACAGACCCGACTTCTACTCGTCGCGTGACTCGCCGCTCATACAACATTTGGATCTGACACCTTAAAACCTGAATTCATTTACCAACCACCTTTGACCAGATTAGAAATTAAGAGGATTTGCGATATCTAGATAGATGGCGCCTATCCCAAAGAAAGCCAAAAATATTATGACCACATACGTAATCGGCATTAGCCGAGATATATCGACCATATAGCGCTTGCCTGACCGGCCTTCACGCACTCTTTCATAAGATGCAACCAGCAAGTGCCCGCCATCAAGTGGTAATAAAGGCAACAAATTAAAGACCCCGACGAACATATTGAAGCTGATGAAAAGAAGTAAACGTTCCGAGTTGTTGAACTGTTCGCTAGCCCCAATCTGAACAGCACCAATTAACGAAAGCGGTCTGGTCTCCAGGTTTTCGTTCACCGTCGGATCATTGGGCGCCGAGAATATCCGGTCAAGCACGTCGCCGAAATTTGATGCGATATGCCATATACCCCGTAAGGACTGCCAAGCCATCTCAGCTAACCGACTAACGGCCAAAGCAATGGACTTTAGTGGACTAACTGTCTCATATGAGGTAACGGCTTGCGCACTAATTCCAAGTCGCCCTTCTCCATTTTCAGTCGAATCCAGTTCCACTAGCAGCTCAAGAACTTCGCCATCTCGTTCAACTACTGCAGGTAATAAGACTCCCGGTTGGCTACGAACCGCCGCAACCAAGTCCTCCCACAAAACGGTTGATTGCGCACCTAAAGCGAGAATTCTGTCGCCTGATCTGATTCCTGCTTCCGCAGCTGAGGAAACTTCACCTTCTGGTGACTCTTCGACAACTAGCCCTACTTCCCACTTACCTTCTTCAACTTTGGGCTCACCGAAAACGCTTAACAAAATGAACATCGCGACAAACGCCATTGCAAAATGCATTAGTGAGCCTGCTGATGCTACAAGTAGTCTTTTCGGGTATGACTTCTGCCGGTAGGTCCGCGGCTCATCAATCGGGTCAACTTCGTCTAGATTAGTCATCCCTATAATCTTCACGTATGCCCCTGCCAACACAGGCTTCACACCAAATTCAGTTTCACCTCGTCGAAAGCTGAACAAGCGAGGACCAAAGCCCAAAAAAAATTCAGTCGCCTTCATCCCTGTTGCTCGAGCAGCTAGATAATGACCGCTTTCGTGCATAAAAACGATGAACGTAATTATCAGGACAACAACTACCATTGCTTTAGACACCAATGCCAACAAAAAGAAAAGGCCCAAAACAACAAATGCGGATAGGCCGTTACCGCCTATATTTCGATAGTTCGGTTCAGACATTTTTTGCACTCTTATCAGCTAAAAAATTTTCAACACACTCGCGACCACGTTGATCTGCACGAATAACAGACTCAACGCAATCGGCTCGTTCACCATCGTATTTATCCAACGAAGCCGATATCGCCGCTGCAATACCCGTCCACGAAATACTACCTTGGAGAAATCCAGCGACGGCTGCTTCGTTAGCTCCATTAAGCCACGCCGGAGCAGTTTCACCTAATCGACCTGCGTCAAATGCTAATCCAAGGCACGGGAAACTATTCAAATTAGGCGGTTCAAAATCCATCGAAATGGCAGCATCCCAACAAAGAGCACCAAATTCAGTGTCAATACGTTCCGGAAAAGCCAGAGCGTAACCAATAGGTAACCTCATATCAGGTTTTGAGAGCTGAGCGATGGTGGTTCCGTCCACAAAGCTCGCCATTGAGTGCACGATCGATTGAGGATGCACAACAACTTTAATATCATCGTAGCCAACACCAAAAAGTTCGTGCGCTTCAATAACTTCCAGGCCCTTATTCATAAGAGTCGAAGAATCAATCGTTATTTTAGGACCCATCGACCATGTTGGATGGTTCAGCGCATCGTTCACAGTAACCGACGCCAACTGTTCTTCATTCCATCCTCGAAATGGCCCACCACTAGCTGTCAAAACTAACTCCCGAAGATAACGGCTCGAGTTTCCTAATTCCAAATCAGCTCGAAGGCATTGATGCAACGCGCAATGTTCACTATCGACTGGAATGAGTTCAGCACCTGGGATAGCCCTCATAGGCTGAACCAAAGGACCAGCCGCAATTAAGCTTTCTTTATTCGCTAGCGCTAGTCTTTTCCCTGCCGACAGCGATGATAATGTGACCCCGAGACCTGCAAATCCCACTACGCCATTAACAATTACATCGGCACTCCCCGCTAACTCATCGAAACCGAGCGGACCCGTTAAGACTTCAGTACCCGAGGGAACTAACCTTCTCAATTCCTCAAACAAATCTTCACGCCCAATAGCTACTTGTTTGGGCCGAAACTCTCGCACCTGGGCTACCAGCAATTCAAGCGAAGACCACGCAGCAAGCGATTCAATCTGGAACTTATCTTGTTGAGCGCGCACTACATCAAGAGTCTGGGTACCAATCGAGCCTGTGGAGCCGAGCACGGCCACTGTAGTCACTATGTAATTATTCCATTTCAGTTAAGAACAAGTTCAGCCACGTAATAGCTAGTTGGCAGAACAAAAAGAAGAGCATCGAAACGATCAAAAATTCCACCGTGTCCAGGCAAAAGGCTACCCATGTCTTTAACCCCTAGATCACGTTTAACCATTGACTGCGCCAAATCTCCTAATGGAGCCATGACCGCTATCGAAATTCCTAAGAACAAAGGATCAAGCATCGATTCTGTCCACGGAAAAACTCCCGGAAAGTTATTCAACACCACAATGCTTACAATGACCGCTAAGAGCATCCCGCCTAAAAGGCCTTCGTACGTCTTATTCGGACTTAGATGAGGCGCTAGCTTACTCTGACCAGTCGTACTCCCGATGACGTAGCCGCCAATATCGTAAGCCGCTGTCGCTAGTACAGCACCTATCAATACTGCATCGCCATGAGGGCGACTCAAAATTAATGCGGCGAATGAGCCCAATACGCCAACCCACATAATACCTAAAATAGTCACGGCCAAATTTGCAGTCGCATGCTCGCCCCCGAAGCCAAAAACAAACCAGCAAAGACCTACAACTATGGCTAACCCAAGAACCACCGGGTAAGTCTCAGCTCCACGGGTATATGCACCTATTGAAAGTCCGGCAACAGCTGTTAACCCGATTAAGGTTGCAGGACGATACCCAAGCGATCGGACCGATTTATAAAATTCAGCGGCAGCCAGAATGAGTGCACCAACCACAAACACCATTAGTGCAGCAGGCCCAATTTTCAACAGTCCAAAAAAAATTCCTGCTAAACCGGCTCCGACGGCAATAGCGACTGGGATATTTCTGCCGCTTCGGCCACTAGCTTCCGAACCCTCAACATTTTGGTTCAGTTCACCATGTACTAATGTTCGCTCATCATTACGAATATTTCGACGCTGACCATAATCATCATTATTTTCCCTCCAATGAGGAGGCGAACCTTCAGAATCTACCCATTCATCAATAAGGTCAGGCTCATTCTCGCTCGCCTCACCGTTGGGTAAATCGGGCTTAGGGCCACTTAATTCGTCATCCACTATTCGCTCTTTGTTCTTAGAACCGAAACTTGAAACGATCCGATTTCTTAGCGATAGTTTAGTCGCTTGGCTATGGGTATTTAACGATTGGCCATCGGCATCGATCAGCCCTTCATGGCTCTGAGGAACGTCAGGCTTCTTCACTCGAGATACTTCACTTTCAGTTCTTTCCCCATAATCACTATTACTCCTAGCGATCTCATGCTCACCTTCACCATCTGGAAGTACCTCAATGCCCTCTCCGAAAATTTCTGCTGTCCGGCTCTCACCAGGGCCGGCTTCATCATTCTCAGTCAACAATTTTGGTAGTTTCAGAGCCGACGCATCAGTTCTCTCTACAGCCAGGCTCTCAATTGAGCGAGCATCAAATATGCCGGTCTCTTCCAAAACTTTGTCATCAAATACATTCTTGTTTTGATCAGCAAAAAGAGTTTGATCAACATATTGGTCGCTAGACGAATCAGTCTCACTAGTCGTATCTAGTTTCGGTTCACGTATTTCTTCATCTGGAGTAGCAAGATCATCAAGTTCCATCAACGAAGTATCCAAAAGATCAACTAGCTCGGATTGTTCTTCCGAATCTTGCCGAACTGGGGACATGGTTGGCAGCGTGTCCGACCTCGCCGCATCAAAGAAACTTGTATCTGACGTATCAACTAAACGATCATCATCAGGAAGATCGGGGAACAGTCGCGAACGCCCCAACGCGGAAGATGCTTGAGATGTTTCTGACGGAGGCACTCGGTCTTCATTTCCAGGTAAATCACCCCGAGCAGGCTCAGACCAGTGGGGCATCTGCGCAGAATCACTATCAAAAGACAACAAAGGTGACTCATCTGGGCCATCATCGACGTCACGACTTTCAGAGTCAGCGTCACCGGTATCTTTATCCGACATACTGTCTCCTATCGTAAGCTCTAAACCTCAAGTAGTTCCTGCTCTTTTGCTACGAGTGCACGATCAAGAGCTTCAATAGACGCTTGGGTGTGCCGATCAAGTTCCTTCGAGAATCGATCTCTATCATCGGCGGAAATATCTTTATCTTTTTCCAATGCATCAAGATCTTGTCTCGCCGAGCGGCGCAGATTACGCACAGCAACACGCCCTTCTTCCGCCATCTGTTTTACTACCCGAACCAAATCACGTCGACGATCCTCTGTCAGCGGAGGAAATACCAAACGCAAAATTTCGCCGTCGTTGCTCGGATTTATTCCTAAATCCGATTCCATAATCGCACGAGAGATCACATCGATTGACCCACGGTCAAAGGGCTGAATCACCAAAATTCTGGCCTCCGGAACCGAAAATCCAGCTAATTGTTGCAATGGCACATCAGCGCCATAGTAATCAACCTTCAGCTTTTCCACCAGTGCTGGAGTGGCCCTGCCAGTTCTGATGGTTGAAAAATGCCCCTGGGCGTGCACAACTGCGCGCCCCATACGCTCATGGGCGTCATTACAAACTTCCTGCGCGAATTCGCTCACTTGACCAGCGTACCTATCTCAGCGCCTTCCAAGATGGACCTGAAATTTCCGCGGACCATTAAGTCAAACACCACGATCGGTGTCTGGTTGTCCTTACATACTGAAATAGCGGCGCTATCCATCACTGCTAACTCTTTTGAAAGGACCTCTAGAAACGAAATATTGTTTAAAAGCGTCGCATTTGCATCGACTTTGGGATCAGCCGTATAGACACCATCAACGCCTGAATGAGTGCCTTTTAACACAACATCAGCACCAATCTCTACTGCTCTAAGAGCGGCAGCAGTATCAGTGGTAAAAAACGGATTACCAGTCCCAGCCGCGAAAATTACTACTCGTCCTTTTTCTAAATGCCGAACTGCCCGTCTGCGAATGTATGGCTCTGCAATTTGAGCCATACCGATCGCAGTCATTACACGCGTAGGCACATCCACTCGTTCCAAAGCGTCTTGCAACGCAATCGCGTTTATTACGGTCGCCAACATCCCCATGTGATCTGATTGTGCTCTATCCATACCACCGTCAGAACCAGCCATACCACGCCAGATATTGCCACCACCAACAACGATCGCAATATCAATTTGTTCGTGAACCTCTGCGATCTCCTCGGCTAAGCCTCGAAGGACAGCAGCACTGATGTTGTTTCCAGAAGGCTCTGCCAAGGCTTCACCTGAAAGTTTCAGCACTACACGTTTCCAAGGGCTCTTACCCTCCCAGCGCCGAACGTTTTCAGTCATATTAACTTCCGATTTCCACCTGGCTAAAGCGATTGATAGAAGCTCCTGCTAACAAGTCAACAATAGTTTTTTTCTCATCTTTTATGAACTTCTGTTCGAGTAAAGCATTATCTCTGAAGAAACCGTTCATCCTGCCATCTACAATTTTTTCTAAAGCAGCTTCTGGTTTACCTTCGTTTCTGCTCATAACTTCAAGAGTGTCTCGTTCAGCATCCAAGATCTCCGCCGGGATATCAGCTCGGCTGAGATACGGTGGGCGGCTACTCGCAATATGCAGTGCTATATCATGGGCTATTTGTTCATCCCCGTCTTGGATTTCAACTAAGACTGCATTGACTCCACGACCATTTTGTTGGTGCACATAGGCATCAAGCGTGGCACCGCTCGCAGCTTCGAAACGAACAACCCTGCCAATATCAATGTTCTCTTTGAGCGATAACTTTAAATCCTCAAGATCTTTAGCTTTTTCTTCTACAGCACCCTCACCTCGAGCAATCACCACAGAAAGCAAGCTTTCAACAAGTTCTGTAAAGTCTTCGGATTTAGCTACAAAGTCCGTCTCACATTTTAGCTCAACAATTGCGGCAACTCCGCCTTCGACTCGAGCCCCAACAATGCCTTCGCTATTATCTCGGTCAGACCTAGAAGCAGATTTGGCGAGACCTTTTTCTCTCAACCATTGCGCTCCTAACTCTGCGTCGCCGCCATTTTCAACCAATGCCTTTTTGGCATCCATCATGCCCGCGCCAGTTAACTGACGAAGAGCTTGAACATCCTTAGCAGTGAATTCAGCCATTTCTAAAGGTGCACCTCTATCTAGGGAATATATGAATATACGTTTAAATTATTCGGGTCCTACGCTAACTAATTCAACTCGCTGGTTGCTCGTCAGAATCAGGTGAAACTGAGACAGCTTCATCTACAGCTTGAGTGGCCGCTGATTGTGCAGCAACAACTTCCGTAGCTTTTGCTGCTTGCTCCGCTGCGATACGTGCCTCTCGAGCAGCAGCTTGAGCCATGGCTTCTTGCTCACTTTCGGCTTGCTGATTTGCTACCCGAGCCTCTTGTTCCGGAGTGCGCTCCCCTGATACGGGTACAACAATTCCCTTGCTTTGCGCTATATAACGACCTTCGCGAACGGCATCCGATATCACTCTGGATAAGAGTTCAGTGCTACGAATCGCATCATCATTTCCAGGTATAACAAAGTCAATTTGATCCGGATCGCTATTTGAGTCTGCTACTGCAACGACCGGAAGTTTTAGTCTGTTTGCCTCTGCAACTGCAATGTGTTCTTTTGGTGTGTCCAGAACAAAAATAGCGCTAGGAAGCTTCTCCATGTGGCGAAGGCCATTTAAATTAAGCTGCAACTTATCGAGTTCTCGTCTTAGAAGCAGTGCCTCTTTCTTTGGCATGCTTTCGAAATCTCCAGCTTCAAGCATTCGTTCATACTCAAGCATTTTCTCTACACGGCCGCGAATAGTCCTAAAGTTCGTAAGCATTCCGCCTAGCCAGCGTTGATTAACGAATGGCATACCACAAGCTCGAGCGAATGTTTCGATTGGGTCCTGAGCTTGCTTTTTGGTTCCTACGAAAAGAATTGTGCCACCCTTGGAAACCGTATCGCGAACGTAGGTGTAAGCCTGGTCTATCAAGGTTATGGTTTGTTGCAGATCAATAATGTAAATACCATTTCGTTCGCCCCATAAGTACCGACCCATCTTTGGGTTCCAGCGACGAGTTTGGTGGCCGAAATGAACTCCGGCTTTCAGCAGGTCAGTCATGGTTACAACAGCAGCCATTACGATGTCTCCTCCCCACGGTTAATTTGCTTTGTCGAGAATGACACTGCCTAATGTTGGGCAGCGACCGTGAGGTCACCTCGACTGTTTAGTAGTAGATAAAAAGTCTTTGATTGCGACATGAGTGTAGCCAGTGAACGCCCTAATCGACACAGAGAACTGGGTCCAAAAAATATTCAATCGTCTTCTAATGATTCAAACCGATGACGCAAGGCTTAAATCATGCGCGCGGATGTGACATTTGATGAACTTTTTTCAAGCGTTCACGACTCACATGAGTGTAAAGCTGGGTCGTACTCAGATCTGAATGACCTAAGAGTTCCTGAACTACTCTTAAGTCTGCGCCCCCATCTAATAGGTGTGTGGCATACGTGTGCCGAAGTGCGTGCGGGTGTGTTGGTTCAAGCGACCGGCGGTCAATAACGCGCCGCACATCTCGCGTTGTTAACCGATTACCGCGTCTGTTTACGAAAAGCGCCTTCGGGTCTGGCGAGCCTTTGACAAGGTCAAGTTCGAATGCTTTCTTGCCCCCACCTAACCACACATCCATAAGACGTTGGGCTGGTTTGCTGGTTGGGACGCGCCTCATCTTCGAACCTTTACCGACAACATCTATGTAGTCTGCGTGGCGTTCAACTTCGCTTTCGTTAGTGCTGCATAGCTCAGCCACCCGAAGCCCGCTGCCATAAAGAAGCTCGACTAGGAGACGATCACGTAACTCGAGCGAGCTAGTCGGTTCTAGCTCATCAGATATTAGTGATCTCAGTTCTTTTTCTTTTAGAACTTCTGGCAATCGTCCGGAACCTTTTGGAGCACTTAATCCCGCCGTTGGATCTAACACAATTATTCCTGATCGATGCAACCAGCTAAAGTAACGGCGAAGCGAGGAAGCCTTTCGAGATATTGAACGTCGTTCCAATCCACGCGTTCCCATAAATGCTATATAACGGCGAACATGCAATCGTTGAATTTTCGCTGGCTCATTAATTTTTGCTCGTTCAGCCCAGGCAACGAATTGATCGATATCAAGCCGATATGCCTTAAGCGTTGACTCTGAGGCAGCTGTCAGGCTCAGAATAAAATCAGATAGCTCCCAAAAATCTTTTGACACACTATCGAAGGTACAGATCTATACCGCTACTCTCCAGCTAGTTCTTCGTTAAAGCCGCCTAATCCTGCTCTCTGAAGGGCATACTTTCCCGATGGGCTACAACCCGTATAGAAAACAAAAAGCTAGTTTGGCCGACTATTCAATGATCGCTGCAGCGTGCATCACCGCATCAGCGCTTATCATCTGGGGATTTTGGGGGTAAAAGATCAAAATGGTTTTTGAACTGGAACCCGAAGAAGGACATGAAGTTAGACGCATTCAGCCTTATCAAGCGAACAAAACTTACCTCTGTCCCGGATGTAACCGAGAAATCCCTCCAGGTTTAGGTCACATGGTAGCCATTCCGTTAGACGCAGCTGATTTAAGGCGACATTGGCACTACGGATGCTGGGCAGCGCGCCGACGAAGAAAACCGCTATCTTAATGACCGTTAAAAACTGACGCTTGATCAAGTTCAATAACGGCACTTATCTTTCCTAGCGCATTACGACTACGCCATTCAAAGCTATGACTAATACCGCTTTTCTTTCACACGAGCTTTTTTGCCAATGCGATCTCTTAAGTAATAGAGCTTGGCTCGGCGAACGTCACCAACTGCTACTCTTTCGATTTTGGCTAGGGTCGGAGCATGTAAGGGAAAAGTTCGCTCAACTCCAACACCAAAGCTCAGTTTACGAACAGTGAAAGTTTCTCTAATACCCGAATTTTTTCGCGCTATTACGTAACCTTCGAAAATTTGGGTTCTTTCGCGGCTTCCTTCAACCACACGTACATGGACTTTGACCGTATCTCCTGGCTTAAAGTCAGGGTGGTCTTCACGAAGTTGTAGTTTGTCAACAAAGTCGGTGCTGTGCATGGCGCACTTGCTCCTGAGATCTCAATGGTTTCGAACTTCGAAACCCGGGGGGGCGATAGACATAGAAAACTCTATAGTCTTTTTTCACATCGAAGAACACGTCTTTTAATGCGAGTCACAATACTACCTGAAGATCAGCAAGAAAAGAAGCGGGGGTCGATCTCAATTTCAAATTCGGCCATCCAGTCAATTTCGAAACTTTTCACACCTCGGATTTCCAGCAAGTCTGGTCTCCGGGCTGCTGTTAGCGCAATGGACACGGATTTGCGCCAGCGTAGAATTTTTTCATGATCACCGCTTACGAGAATTTCCGGAACTTCTAGACCTTCAAAATTTGCAGGTCGGGTCCAATGCGGATATTCAAGTAGTCCATCTGAGAACGTTTCATCTTTAGGGGAAGCATCATTATTTAAAACCCCAGGTATCAGACGGACAACGGCTTCGACTATCGCCATGGCGGCAAATTCTCCGCCAGCCAGAATCATATCTCCGATAGATATTTCATCATCTACTAAATGGCTACGAATTCTTTCATCTACCCCCTCATAACGGCCACACAAGAGACTAAAACCATCAAGCCTCGAAAGCTCATTAGCTTTCGATTGGTTGAAGGCTTTGCCGCCTGGGCCCAAAAGGATTAACGGCCTCGGCGGTGAAACCTCTTTTACAGCTGCAAATACCGGTTCCGGTTTCAACACCATGCCTGGTCCACCGCCAAAAGGGCTGTCATCAACAGTTCGGTGCTTGTCGGTAGTGGACATCCTAAGGTCTTGACTTCGAAGGTCCACGAGTCCAGACCTTCTGGCTCGCCCTAGGATACTGAGATCACTCATCTGGTCTATGTGGTCAGGAAAAATACTGAAAATATCAATTCGCATACTAATTCCCAAGATCGAAAAGACCAGTTGGTGCATCTACCAAAATAAGGCCTTCTGTAAACTTCACGACGAATGTCAGTGGTATTAGTGAGCCACTATCCAACTCCAACAAATCTGACGCTGGGTTAGAAAGCACTGCCACCACTGTGCCACGATAGGTACCGTCTACCTCCCGAACTGAGGCGCCCATAAGTTCATGTACCCAAAGCTCATCACTGTCATGAATCGGAGGCGCCATAAGCTTCAATCCCCGCAACTCATCTGCAGCGTCTTTCGTATCTACTCCTTGGAAGTGAACGATCCAATTATCCTGGTGAGGACTGGAAGAAACAACGATTAAGTTTCTTTCATCAGCAGACAAGGAACTACCCGGATCAAGTCGCTCGAAGCGGTTAGTTACTAGCTTTACGAGAACATCGCCCATTAAGCCATGAGCTCGTTTAATTGATCCGATTTCTAACAGTTGGTAACTATTACCACTCATCGAACTAACCAATTCCGTCAATCGCTGAAATCGACCTCAACCTCGACTCCGTCTTTGACAGCCGCAGCGCGGACCAAAGTACGTATTGAATTTGCGACTCGGCCGCGCTTTCCGATGACTCTACCTATGTCTTCAGAACTCACTTTTGCCATAAGGCTAATTTTCGTATCAGATTCTTCAATTTCGAGTTCAACTTGATCGGGATGTTCGACCAATTGAGCAATCAGATACAGGAGAACTTCTTCAGCCGTCGTGCCTTCTTGCTCGCTCACGATTCGTCCTTTGCGTCGTCTTCCGGTGCTTCTTCGACTACTTCAGCCTCGGAAGGAGTTTCTGCAACAGCTTCTTCCGCTACTTCAGGCTTAGCTTCTTCTTTAGCGGCTGCAGGCTTTACAGGCTCCGCGGTTTCTTTTGCAGCTGGTGGCACAGAAGGCACGAATTCTTCACCTTTGAACTGAGCCATCGCACCAGAAATCGTTAACAGTTTTTGGACGGCCTCGCTTGGTTGAGCACCCACACTCAGCCAATGGACCGCCCGATCGTTATCAATTTGAACACCAGAAGGCTCTAAACGCGGTTGGTAGGTACCAAGAATCTCTATGAAACGCCCATCTCTAGGAGATCGGCTATCTGCTGCAACTACTCGATAGGTAGGTTGCTTCTTTTTACCCATCCGCATCAGGCGAAGTCGTACGGCCATGGTTCTCCGGGTTTCTCTCTAATCATCAGGGGATTGGACAGTTACTCAACGGTACCCACTTACAAGAAGTCGGTGGAGCAACTCTAAGCGTTGGCCAATGGCCAGACAGACATCATATCGGCATGAACGCTCAACAAGAACTTTAAAAATTGAATGAATCCCAATTTAACTGTTCTTATTCAACCCAGGAAGAGTTA
>DMOB01000034.1:0-3945 GCA_003452475.1 Acidimicrobiaceae bacterium
TCTGGAACAGTCTCTGGAACAGTCGAGTTCGAACTTACTAATGTACCTTCAGGGCCGCATTCTTCGAATTGACCAGCGGCGTTTCTTTGCCTAGCCGTCCAATCATCGCCTCCTCCGCATGAAACAGCGAACAATGCTAATACGATTCCAATGAGCGCAACCTTAAACAAGCTCAAGCGCACATCACGATTTACGTTCATGAAATCTGTTATCTCCAGTGACAGCCATTCGTAGACAACGAACAGAGTCTATGAAGATTCTAGCTGGTACTACAAAACCAACCAACGTTGAAGGCAACCCGGCTTGCTAAGCCCCTAAGGGCAGAGCGAAAATGGTGACGAGATGGTCGTCACATATCGAGGTGTGGGCGCTACAGGACTCGAACCTGTGACCCCCTCCTTGTAAGGGAGGTGCTCTAGCCAACTGAGCTAAGCGCCCTAACTTTGTTGCACTTGAATCTTAACTGTCCAGACGTTGCGTGCCACTTAATTCTTCAAGTAGTTCCGACGTCGCTGCAGCTATTGGACCTAAACGTCGAGCATGTTCAAAATGTATTAACTCATTGCCGTACATTTCGTCCACGAACGCACCAGCTTCTTGACAGATAAATACTCCTGCGGCGTAATCCCAAACACCACTGCCGCTAATCGGATCTATAAATCCGTCGAGTCGCCCGCACGCTACTGAGCACAAGTCCAATGCTGCCGCACCAAAAGCCCGGTATTGATTACTGGCGATTGGTAGCGCCGGATTTCCTGAGATACCCACAATGGCTTCATCTAAATCGCTGCAACTAGTCGGATAAATCGCTTTTCCATCCACCTTCGACCCGCGATCTTTTTCTGCAGTGAAACACTCCCCCGTAGCTAAGTTAAAAACCATTGCAGCTACTGGCTCCGAATTATCTAGAGCGCACAGACTCACGCCGTAGTGGCCTATACGACGAGACGCATTTGTTGATCCATCAATTGGATCAATGATCACAATTTTATCTGAAGACTCAGAAAACAATCCTGATTCCTCACTGAGTACCCCTATACCTCTGCCCTTTAGAACAGCTAACGCTGCTTGATCAGCAACTTGATCCAGTAAATATTGGTCCGCTCTTTCTCCGGGCTCGGACCAGTCCTTGAAGGCGCTCAAAGCGCCATCAACTGCATCACAAACCTTCTCGAATAGCTCTAACCAATTTGTTGACACCACGTATGAAACCGTAGACGTCGGGAGAAAGAAATAGTAGTACTTAAGATTTTTCCTCTTATCGGCGTATAGATCATAGAATCGGGTCAATGGCTGCAATCGATATATCTGGCTATGTCGCCGATCTTAAAGAACATGCTTCAGAGCACGGATTTCATATCCATGACGAACGTCATTTTGTTGAGACGTACAGCTTGCAGCAGGCATGGGAAGTGGACTTACATCCGGAAGAATCTTGCGGCGGGCCTTTAGACCTTCGACTAACCCTCGAGGCTGATCCCAGAACAATGCTTTCGCTCGAAGATGTTCTGTGTGCACAGGCTGAAGGAGAACTGTTACCCGATGAGTACTGGTCTCCGCTGACTTTCACTTGGGCCCTTCCCCCAATGGACAACGGACCAGACCTGTTGGTTTTAGCAACTGAGCTGGCTGGCATCGGCGGCACGATATTACCCGTTGAAGTGTCGGCTATCGATTCTTTCCCATCCGTAACTGATCCAGCCCAGAGAACCTTAACGATCGTCGCTCGTATAGATCTGTCACTGCGAGGCATTCTTGATGGCGACGATGGCATGTGCGAAATTCTTAATAGGTGCAACGAAATTTGCAACCAGCTTCTCGCTAAAGCGCCTTCATGGTACAACGATGAGTTCCTAGGTCCGGATATGAACCCTTGAACCGCTCTCGTCCACTGTGCCGTTAGCCATATTACGAGCCAAAGCCTCAGCTGATTCAGCGGATCCCACCGGGAAGAAACATCGGTAGAAGTGCCCGGGAGTCGCCGCAGCAATCAGCTCTGGTTCCTCTACAACGCATCGATCTTGAACATATTTACATCTAGAAGCGAACTTACAGCCACGCGGGGCGTCAACCATGTTGGGCGGTTGCCCTGGAATCGAAAGCAAACGGCTATGGCTCGCACGTTCCAATTTGGGTATTGACTCTAGAAGAGCCTCGGTATATGGCATTTTCATGTTCGCGAAAAGTACTTTAGTCGGAGCACGTTCTACGATACGCCCTGCGTACATAACCATGATTTCATCTGTCCGGCCGGCTACGACTCCTAGGTCATGAGTGACGAGAATCAATGACATGTTTCGCTGGCTTCGCCGTTCCTCAATCAAGTCAAGGATCTGAGCTTGGACGGTCACATCTAGCGCAGTTGTTGGCTCGTCCGCGATCAAAAGATCCGGTTGGCAAGCTAAGGCAATGGCGATAACGATTCTTTGTCGCATCCCTCCAGAGAATTGGTGAGGGTATTCATCTAACCGACGCTCGGGTTCGGAGATTCCTACCTCTCGAAGAAGTTTCAAGGCTTCAGAACGAGCCTCTTTTTTTGAAAATCCTGAGTGAACTCGAAGCCCTTCAGCTACTTGGTTACCGACTTTCACGACTGGGTTTAGAGAGCCAAGCGGATCTTGGAAGATCATAGCCATTTCCGGTCCCCAGAGTTTACGGAGATCTCGAGGAGCTAGCTTCATCAAGTTCCTAGACTTAAACCTGACGGTTCCTTCGGTGCGAATATTCGCTTTAGGCAGCAACCGCATAATCGAGCGGGACATCACGCTTTTGCCTGAGCCCGACTCTCCAACTACTCCCAAAGACTTACCCTTCGAAAGAGAGAAAGATACGCCATCTACTGCTGTCAATAGCCCGTCAGGTGTATCAAACTGGGTACGAAGGTCATCAACTTCTAACAAAGCTTCTTCAGCCGTTTTCATTGGTCTACGTCCGAATCAGCTGGATAATGACAAGCAACATAGTGACCTGAGGTAACTTCTTTCATCTTGGGTTCGTCAGTAGAACATTTTGCTTGAACATTAGGACAACGAGTTCTGAAGCGGCACCCTGATGGAGGCGCCAACGGAGATGGCAGCTCACCTTGTATTCTGCCAACATTTCTCTGGTCAAATTCAGGATCCGGTCTGGGTATAGCATCGATTAACAGCCTCGTGTAAGGATGCTGTGGCGCAGAGTACAGAAGGTCCGGTGGGCCGACTTCGCAAATTTTGCCAAGATACATAACTGCTACTCGATCGCTTATGTTCTTAACCACTGCCAAGTCATGAGCTATAAATACTAGCGTTAGTCCGTATGCAGCTTTCATATCCTCAAGCAAGTTCAAAATTTGAGCTTGCACTGAAACGTCAAGAGCCGATACGGGCTCATCACAGATGACAACTTTAGGGTTAAGTATTAGCGCTCTAGCAATTGAAATTCGTTGCGCTTGGCCACCAGAGAATTCATGTGGCTTACGTTCAAGCGAACCTTCTGCTTCCATGCCAACAGCTTCGAGAACCCTTTTCACCTCTGGCTCAGCACGCTTTCTCATGTGCTCTCTGGCTGCTTTATAACGACGCGCTATCAACCGGAACAAGATACCGTCCATCGCTGCAGACAAGCTAAATACGGCTAACTTAGTGTTGCCATCTAAGCCGACAATATAAAAAACTTGAATAGCGAAGACCATAAAAACTAGCACGGCTAAAGCGCTTGAACCTGCTCGGCTTGGTTCTCGCAAGGCCCGCAAACTCCATACCGCTAGAGAGCCAACCGCTGATAGCAAAATTCCGCTCAAAAGCCAATGAGCTACCCCTCCCAAACTGGACCAGGTTCTATATAGAAGAAAAACTGCAGCCGATAAGCTTACTAACAAGCCGGCTATTCCAGCGGTGTTCGTAACAGAACCAAATTTTCCTGAGATTACTCCAAACGGCAAAATTGCGGCGATAACAAGCCACATCG
>DMOB01000060.1:0-10235 GCA_003452475.1 Acidimicrobiaceae bacterium
AGGGTGATGACGTCGACGGGGGTTGATTGTCCCAGGGCTGACTCAAACCGCTGTTTTGGTCTGTGTTGGTGCTTAACTGACGTTGGTGCTTTATGATTTGCCATCTGAGACAGGTTTGGATTCATCGGTCGTGTGTGAGCTATGAGCTATGACCAAACAACTGGAATTAACGAAGATCCGTTGAGTGTAAACCCTTCGATGGGCGATGATCCTGGATCTCGGACCTTTGCTGAGGATGAGTTCGAGTGCCCTCGTTGTCATCAACAGGTTTCTGCTCGGTTTTATGGTCCGTGTGCAAAGTGTTCTGTGCAGCTGCGTGAAAAGTACCTACCCTCCCCTACTGAGGTTGAGGTCGAGAAATTCGAACCAAAGATGAATGTCACTCCGAATGCTGTCGCAACCAAAGACTAAACTGTGGGTATGGGTAAGTTTTTTAGACGCCGAGAACGTAAGGCCTTGAAATCTATTTCACAAGGGTTGGGTGATCTGAAACGTGAGATGGGTGTGCTCTTAAATGACCCTGCCCGATTGAAGGAAACTCAAGCTAGGTATCTCTATCCCCAGAACAAGTCGACGACGCCCCAACAGGCAATGGTGAATACGCTGGTGCTGGCCACTATGGGTGGAACCGCCACAGATCTTGCATCGGATGATGATTACCGAGTGCCCGTGACCCAGCTGGGATCTGCAGAGATGAAACAAGCCGAGGTTATTGCTATGCGCCGGTGCCAGGAATGGGCAGCTGAACTGAGACGTGAGTAGCGACGAGTCGGAGTTTGACCGTGAGGAATTCGAGGACGGTTTTGAGTCCTTGGAGCGGAATTTGAAGTTCTCTGCTTTGCTGCTTTTTGGAACAATCTTGATTGGGATTGAACTGATAGTTGATTAATATAACGGGCGCCCAGCTAGTTGATACCTAGTGGCACTAACGCACTCGTTTAAGGCAAAAACCTAAGGATTAATATTCTCAAGTTTTTGGATAAAGGGCTTAGGGCTTGCAACAATATCTAGCAACCCTCCTCTAGAACCAACTAGGTGAAGAAGGTGGTTGACAGTTGCTTCATCAACTATCTCTGTAACTGAGCCATCCGAGAATATCGCTGCTGTGAACGGATAGCGGTCACGAACCCATTGAATTAAATCCTGCGGAAAAGTTCTCCCATATCGCCATAAACAAAACGTATTAACTTCGAAAATCAGTATCGGCTTAAATTTAGAAAGAGTGTTTTCGGCACCTAAAAGAACTGCCATTTCACTGCCCTCAACATCAATTTTTATGAAATCAACAGTCGGTAACGCTAGTTTTCTAACGGTGTCATCAACAGTTACAACGTCAACTTCAACGGCTCCTAAATCATCAGCCAAAAACCCCCAACCGCTCCCATTCCCGTCCTCATGGAACATAAGTGAACCAGGAGAAGATCCAGCAGCTTTTTCTATTACCGTCACGTGCCCACCTTCAGAGAGACGAATTGTCTCACGAAGCGAGCGGTGGACAGATGGTGCGGCTTCAAAAGCTATAACTCTGCCTTCAACAAAGTATTTAGCCAACGCCGAGGTAACTCCTCCTATAGAAGCTCCAATATCGAGAATGATCGGATTCGCTTTTAATAGACGAGTAGCAATTTTAACTGATGGTTCAAAGAGCCAGCGCTGTTCTAAACATTGCTGAAAGTAGAGATCATTTTGCTCGCCGGCGATAAGAACGTCAATGCCTGAAACCGTTACCAAACCAGTTTCTAAATTACGAGCCATTAGCCTTATCGTACCTTTTATAACGACAACATATAGCTGCTCGAAAACTGTTTGTTATTCAATTTGAAATCGTAGTGTAATACCTGTGGCTAATCTAGAACAAATGGCTCATGAAGAAAAAAAATGGGATTTTTGGATTGATCGCGGTGGCACTTTTACTGATGTAATTGGGCGCAGTCCAGACGGGGTGACTATTGCTTATAAGTTGCTCTCAGAAAACCCGCTTCACTATCCCGATGCGGTAATCGAGGGGATTAGATGCGTTTTAGAACTAGAACCAAGTGAACACATCCCGCTTGAACAGATTGCTTCTGTCAAAATGGGTACAACAGTGGCCACGAATGCACTATTGGAACGCCGAGGGGAACCAACACTCCTTGTTATAACTAAAGGCTTAGGAGACTTGTTGCAAATCGGGTACCAAACTCGGCCTGATTTATTCGCGAAAGATATAAGACTTCCTGAGATGCTTTATTCCAGTGTTCTGGAAGTTGATGAGCGCGTAAGCGCAAATGGTGATGTTCTCCAACCGCTCGATCAGCCAGAAGTTGAATCCAGCCTAAGGGCGTCCTATGAAAGTGGTGTCAAATCTGTAGCGATTGTCCTTCTTCATGGTTATCGCTACGTTGCGCACGAAAAACAAATAGAGCAGATAGCCCGTAAAATTGGTTTTGAACAAGTCTCGGTAAGCCATCAAGTCAATCCATTAACGAAGATGGTCCCAAGAGGTGACACGACCGTTGTGGATGCCTACCTATCACCTGTTTTGCGGCGCTACATAAACCAAGTAGAAAATCATTTGAAAGACAGTGAAAACTGTCCGGCATTGATGTTCATGCAATCAAATGGCGGTTTAACACAAGCGGACCAGTTCAGAGGTAAAGATGCTCTGTTGTCTGGACCTGCAGGTGGAGTAGTTGGAATGGTTGAGACAGCTCAGCTTGAAGGCTTCAACCATCTCATCGGTTTTGACATGGGGGGAACATCAACGGATGTAAGCCACTTCGCGGGAGAACTTGAAAGAAGCAACGAAACTGAAGTAGCAGGGGTTCGCGTACGTGCCCCGATGATGGATATTAATACCGTTGCCGCAGGCGGCGGTTCTATAGTTTTTTTCGACGGGACCCGACAGAGAGTAGGGCCTGCTTCTGCAGGTGCTCAGCCAGGGCCAACGTGTTACGGAAATAATGGGCCACTAACTATCACCGATTGCAACGTAATTTTAGGCAAACTCAGACCCGAATATTTCCCGAAAGTTTTTGGTCCTAATGGAGATGCTCCATTGGACATTGAAGGAACCGTAAAAAAGTTTGAATTATTAAAACAAGAAATATCAAAAGCCACAGGTAAAAAACAAACAGTAGGGGCAATAGCAGAAGGCTTCATTGAAATAGCTGTAGAAAATATGGCTAACGCAATAAAGAAAATTAGTGTTGAAAGAGGCCATGACGTTAGCACTTACACTCTTTGCTGTTTCGGAGGTGCTGGTGGTCAACACGCTTGTTTAATCGCTGACAAATTAGGAATACAGACAGTTTTTCTTCATCGGTATGGTGGAGTGCTTTCTGCATTAGGAATGGGCCTTGCAGATATTCGTGATGTCAAAGAAGAATCAGTTGAGCTACCGCTATCTCAAAAATTGATCGCCGACTTACAAGAAACATGGTTAGAACTGGAGACGAAGGGCCAAAAAACTTTAGCGAACCAAGGAATACAGCTTTCAAACATTGTTACTGTAAAGCGTTTGGCTATTCGATATGCAGGTTCTGATACAGCGATACACGTAGCATTTGGTAAGAAAGCTGAAATTATAGAGAGTTTTGAACGGCTTCATCTAGCCCGATTCGGGTTTATATCACCAGAAAAAGAATTAATAGTTGAATCAATACAGAATGAGGCGTCGAGCAAAAAAAAATCCAATTTAGATATAAACGACACATTTCAGCCGACGAATGAAGCCACGATCAATCATCTTATGACAATTGGTGGTGAAGTGGAAGAGGCACCATTCTTATTTCGATCTGCTATGGACCCAGGTACAAAAACGCCTGGCCCAGCTGTAATCATAGAAAAAAATGCAACGACTGTAGTCGAACCTGGTTGGCAAGCTGAGCTATCAGATGCAGGATCTCTCATCCTACATAGAATAAAAAAACAGATGGCAAATATCGATCTAGCGATAGACGTTGACCCAATACAACTAGAAATATTTAATAACTTGTTTATGAATATTGCTGAGCAGATGGGTGTTGTCTTAGAGAACACGTCTGTATCGGTCAACATTAAAGAACGGTTAGATTTTAGTTGTGCGATTTTCGACGCTGACGGAGAGCTAATTGCCAATGCCCCTCATCTACCAATTCATTTAGGCTCAATGAGCGAAGCCATCAAAACCGTGATTACCAATAATCCTAATATGGCTGATGGTGATGGATTTGTTCTTAATGCTCCCTACAACGGTGGAACTCACCTCCCCGATATCACAGTTGTCAAACCAATATTTGATAAGCACAGCAATGAGAAGCTTTTCTATGTGGCAGCTAGAGGTCACCATGCTGATATAGGTGGCGTAGTCCCTGGTTCTGCTCCCGCAGACTCAACAACAATTAACGAGGAGGGCATAGTCATAGATAACTTCAAACTCATTGAGAAGGATCGGTTTTTAGAAAATGAGATACGAGCGCTGCTAGGGGATGGCCCCTGGCCTGCGCGAAACATTGACTACAACATTGCCGATTTGAAAGCTCAGGTTGCTGCATGTGAGCGAGGCGCTTCTGAACTCCAGCGAATAATTAGTTACTACGGCTTGAAAGTAGTTCACGCGTATATGGAACATGTAAAAAATAATGCGGAAGAATCAGTTCGTCGCGTTATCGCCAACCTGGTTGATAGCAGTTTTACTTGTGAAATGGACGATGGAAATAGAATAGTTGTAAGCATTAGTGTGGATCCGATAGCAAGAAGTGCAAAAATAGATTTCACAGGCACAAGCGCCCAGCATGCAGGCAACATGAATGCTCCGCAAGCTGTATGTAGATCAGCAGTTTTATATGCCTTTCGTCTAATGGTTGAGGACTCAATCCCGTTGAATGCTGGCTGTTTGAAGCCGCTCGAAATAGTTATCCCAGATCCATCTCTAATAAGTCCTCATTTCCCGGCAGCTGTCATTGCTGGCAATGTAGAGACAAGCCAATTAATAGTTGACACATTGCTGGGAGCGATGGGAGTGATGGCCGGTTCCCAAGGCACAATGAACAACTTCATTTGGGGGAACGATGAACATCAATACTACGAAACTATATGTGGCGGGGCAGGAGCTACTGCCAACCAAGCTGGCGCCTCGGCGGTGCACACCCATATGACAAATACTCGCCTGACTGATCCTGAGATAATGGAGATTCGCCATCCAGTTCGTCTGGAACATTTTCGGATCAGACAAAATTCTGGTGGTGATGCTAAAAACCCAGGTGGTGACGGGGTTAGCCGACGGGTTAAGTTTCTAGAACCGATGACGGTAAATATTTTGTCCTCAAGGAGAAAAATAGCGCCCTATGGTGTAGGCGGTGGAGAACCAGGACAGACCGGAATTAATATTCTTATACCTTTTGAGGAAGAGCAATTGCTCTTAGAAGGATTTGCTCGATTCGAGGTCGAAGCAGGTGATTCTGTTCAGATAGACACACCCGGTGGTGGTGGGTACGGCTTAAAAGCTACGGGAAATAAGAACTAAATGGGTTCATTCCTGATTGCAGAACTAACTAGTGAACGCTTTAAAAAAGTTTTAAGGGTTTGACTATTGCGTCTAAACAATGAGATAAGTAGGGAATTTGTTTTTCGTAGCCCTTAAATTAAGCAGTCATGCGGCTGTCAACCTACGCTAATTGATCTACGTGGTTCAGGGAGAAGTAAATGCCCCACCCTATTCAGACAAAAGAACGAATGACTTTAGTTGAGCAAGTAGCTCAGCTCGCACCAAGCTTTACTTCGCGATCAGCACAATATGATAGAGACGCTTCTTTTCCTTATGAAAATTGGACGGAGCTCGCTGCAGAAGGTTTTCTTGGCCTCTGCGCACCAAAAGAATATGGCGGGTATGAGGCGGATTTCGTTGGGTACGCTCTCGTATCTGAAGAACTCGCGCGTGCCTGCCCGACTACTGCCCTGACGTTTAATATGCACACCGCTACAGCGTTGCTTGCCGGTTGGATTTCTGAGGAACTAGATTTTAATAATGAAATGAAGCAACACCTTAAGCGCACTCGCCCGGCGTTATGGGAAGGAATGTGCTCTCAACATCTTATTCACTCGCAACCATTCTCAGAAGGCAGAACTCTCGGAAGTGAGTCACCTGTGAATACCATTGCAGTACCAGTAGCTGGCGGGTACAGAGTTACAGGAAAAAAAATATTTGCGTCTTTAAGTGGTGCAGCTGACATCCACAATGTGGTTGCGATTGTTGAAGGTGATAGAAGGCTGAGGCTTCTTGGAGTGCCAGCTGGTAGCGATGGCCTATCTGTTGAAGGTGTTTGGGACCCATTAGGGATGAGAGGAACTGATTCGCGAAATTTGATAATGAATGACGTATTCGTCCCAGGTGACAATGAAGTTGTCCCGCCTGGAGCATTTGATGCAATGAGCCGACGATTCCCGTACTTTTACATGACGTTGAGTTTCAGCTATTTGGGCCTTATGAAAGCTGTTGTAGACACTACTGAGGAGTATCTGAGAGGGGAACATGGGGTTGAATCCCGAAAGGATAACCATATAAAACAAGCTGGTTGGGCAGGTATGCAACTCAAGTATGACCAAACGCAAGCTCTTATGTACCGGGTGTTAGAAGAGTCATCTGTAGACCCTTCACCAGCAGCGTTGAGAAGAGCCTGGTCTGCGATGATAACTACTATGGAAGGTGCTCCAGCGATTGCTTCCGAAGCAATACGTATATGCGGAGGCAGATCGATGCTTCGTCCAAGCAAATTAGAACAGCATTATCGCGATGCTCGGTGCGGAGCCACAATGCTTCCGTGGAGTGTAGAGGTTTGTTTGGATCGTCTTGGACGATCTGGCTTGTATTGAAATTTTGGTTAGGTGGGTTTTCAACTAAGAATCTGTCGCGTTTGGGATTAATGTATTTGAGTGAGAAAAATTCATCATTTTATTGGCGGTCAGAAGCAAATAGGGACAAGTGGCCGTGTGCACAACGTCTTTGATCCATCAAGCGGGCTAGTACAAGCTGAGGTGGATTTAGCATCGCTGGATGATGTCAATGACGTAGTCACGGTAGCTCAAGAAGCAGCGTTATTGTGGAAAGAAAGTTCCTTGACGCAACGCACTCAAATAATGTTTGCGTTTCGTGAAATTCTTTCAGCTCGTGCAAATGAGTTAGCTAAAATAATCAGTAGCGAGCATGGAAAAGTGATCTCGGATGCTTTTGGTGAGGTGGCACGCGGCATCGAAAATGTTGAATTTGCTTGCGGTATTGGCCAGCATTTAAAAGGGGAAATAAACGAGCAAGTTTCAGTAGGAATAGAGGTTTATAGCTTGCGGCAACCTTTGGGGGTTGTGGCCGGAATTACGCCATTTAATTTTCCAGCCATGGTTCCGTGTTGGATGTTTGCTACAGCAATAGCTAGTGGGAATACCTTTATTTGTAAACCTTCGGAGCGTGACCCGTCAGCCTCAATGCTTATCGCTGAATGGTTTAAAGAGGCAGGCCTGCCAGATGGAGTCTTTAACGTACTGAACGGTGACAAAGTTGCTGTAGATGGGTTGATAGACCATCCAGGGATATCAGCAATAAGTTTTGTGGGTTCTACACCAATAGCACGCTACGTCTATGAACGTGGGACTCAGGCGGGAAAGCGGGTTCAAGCTTTGGGGGGAGCGAAGAACCATATGCTTGTATTGCCAGACGCCGATATTGAAATGGCTGCTGACGCAGCAGTAAGCGCTGCATATGGATCTGCTGGCGAAAGATGTATGGCGATAAGCGCGGTAGTGGCAGTAGGCACTGCGGCTGATGAGATAGTCGAAGCAATTGCAAGTCGTATCCCCAATGTGAAAATCGGACCAGGCGATGCACCTGACTCAGAAATGGGACCTCTAATTACAGCAGAACATAAAGAAAAGGTTGCCGCATATGTGACGCGAGCTCGTGATGCGGGAGCTGTAGTAGTGGAAGATGGAGCAGATCAAGATCTTCCTAAAGACGGATTTTTTTATGGACCGACTTTGTTAGATCGGGTAACGCAAGATATGGAGTGTTACCGAGATGAGATATTTGGTCCTGTGCTTAGTGTGGTGAGAGTAACTACATTTGAAGAGGCGATTACACTTATTAATTCAAACCCCTACGGTAATGGAACTGCGATATTTACCCGTGACGGCGGTGCAGCACGTAAATTCCAACACGAGGTAGAAGTGGGGATGGTAGGAATTAACGTACCGATTCCAGTACCTGTTGCATACCATTCTTTTGGCGGCTGGAAAGCATCACTTTTTGGTGACGCACATATGTATGGACCTGACGGGGTCAGATTTTTCACGCGAGCGAAAGTTGTAACAGCACGATGGCCGGACCCGGGGACAAGTAGCGTTGACTTAGGGTTTCCGCGCAATTAATAACTAACTTCTATAGTTAGTTTTTTTGTAGAACATGAACCACGCATACTGCTCCAATACCAACCATGTGGGCTAACGCCGTTTGAGCGTTCGGCTGTTGGCGAACCCCTGCTTCCCCGCGTAACTGACGGGTGATTTCAGCAATCTGTCCGACTCCGGTTGGCCCAATAGGGTGACCCATAGCTAAGAGCCCTCCGGAAGGGCTGATAGCGCATTTACCGCCAATATCTAGGTTTCCTGATTGGATGAGAGAAGCTGTTTCCCCAGGCTTTGTTATGCCGAGCGCTTCGGCATATAAAAGCTCTTCAATAGAAAACGCATCATGGACTTCCAAAACATCGATTTCCGAAGGCTCGACAGATGATTGATTAAAGGCAAGCCGAGCTGTTTCAGCAGTTAGAGCGGCATCAATCCCATCACCGGGCGGATACAAACCTTCGGTTCGAGTAACCGAGGAAAGTATTTTGACTGACCGATTTTTGTCAATCCCGAGTTTTTTAATTCCTGCCTCAGAAGCCAAAATAACCGCGGCAGCTCCTTCCCCAACTGGACAGCATTGAAGCCGAGTAAGCGAACCGGAAATAGGCTCACGCATTATCTCTTCGAGAGATCGATGCTTTTGACGCTGCGCGTATGGGTTGTTAGCTCCATTTCTGTGGTTCTTAAACGCAACGGCTGCGACTTGCTCGGGCTTGGTCCCATGCAGGTGCATGTACTCTGAAGCTAAAAGAGCGAAATGAGTGAATGGCGCTATAGCGCCAGCTTCGAGATTATTGATTCCAGCTCGTGCCGGCGCAGCTCCTAAACCACCAGACTGTTTATCAACTCCCAAAGCCAAGGCGATATCTGATTTTCCAGAAGCAATTTCTAAAGAAGCTAGAGCAACAGCGGATGATCCGCTCGCAGAGGCATTTTCAACTTGAGTCATCGGAATCCCGGTGGCCCCGAGCCGACTTAACATGATTCTGCTAGCACCCATTCCTAACATTGCTGTGCCTGTATAGGCAACCTCGATACCGGGCCAACCTATGTCTGCGTCTTTTAGGGCCTCACGAGTAGCGGCTAATCCAAGTGAAACGTAGCTTTGCGAACTTGTACGTTGATATCGGTGAAACCCAATGCCGACCACGTAAACAGGATTGTCAGCTAAGACATTTTTGGTCATTGCTGAACCAACCTGAAACGTAAATCAGCCCATGAAATACCCTCTGAGTCAGGCTTGCTAGCTGCAATGATGCCTTTAACGAGCGACCCAACTTTCGGGTTGTGGCCCTCGATGATTCCCTTAATTAGTGGGCCTTCAGATAAATTAATAACAGCCACGTTAAAGGGAACTTCGGGATGCGGGTGGTGGTGTCGATGAACGGTGGCTACTGCCTGGATGGAGCCTGTTGGTGAAAACTCGTACGAATCTATTTCCTCGCTTGTAGATCCGCAGTTTTCACATCCGTATGGGTCTCTAGGAAAAGTAAGGTAATCACAGAGTCTGCAAATCCCTCCGACAATGAGGGGCGGATCGACGAGTTTGAGAAGATCTGGGTAGCGAGAACGCAATGTAGTCATGATGCCTCCAATTAGAAGATAGTCACAAAATCAGGCGTGTGAATCCCGTAGCTAAAGCGGCGATGGTTACAACTGCGGCCATTGGCCACTGACGCCAGCAACAAAGCGCTGCAGCGGTAATGCCAACTACTCGAGCATCTATTTGTAATTCTCCCTGGTGAGTCAAGGTCTGCAAAGCTATTACTGCACTTAAAATGGCAACTGGTATATAGCTGAGGACGATGATCCAGATACCAGAGAGTCGCTTAGAACTGGATAAGGTCATACCCAAAACTCGTTGACCGTAAACGCCAGCA
>DMOB01000228.1:0-3260 GCA_003452475.1 Acidimicrobiaceae bacterium
AGGTGCTTCGGCCATAGAAACTATGTTGCTACTTAAATGATTTTGAAATGACCCTGCTTTGCAATTTTCTTCTACGTTACTTAGTCGTAACGCTTCACTGCGCCGGTTGGGATTTTTGCATTCGAAGTGGCCAGCGCTTCCGAACACATGAACTTCGCCTGCTTGCGATGAATCCTGAGGAAGATAGATGCCCGCTTGCCGCGGTGATGCATTCAGAGACTGAGCGTCTAGAAAAACAAAATAGCTTGATGCGCAGAAGAAAAGCAGCCATAAACAAACTACTGGCTTTCGACTTCGCATTTTAACTCCGCTGTTGCTCAGGTTACGTTACTCTTCTGGAACCAAGGTGATGATAATTTCTTTTTGATTATGGGGCGTGAACTCGAGTTCGTTAATGTTTCCTGCCGCTGAAAGATCAGCAGTTACACTTTGCAGAAGTGCCAATTGTTCGGCAGTGTCTCTAATCGTTACTTTTTCCGCTACTGTTTTTAAACTTCTTTTTGCCTCGGTTTTAGCTCGGCGGATTTCAGAAAGAGTTTCGGCAGTTAAATCAAACACAGCGGGGTTAACTCCGTTTGTGAGTTCTCTGATGGGAGCTGACTCTGGCCACTGGGCCTGGTGTACCGATCCAGATTTCCACCAGGACCAAACTTCTTCGGTAACGAATGGTAAGAATGGGGCAAAAAGTCTAAGTAAAGTATCAACTGCGATTGACAAGGTAGCGTGAGCTGATTTCGTGTCTTCATCATCGGTGTTTCCGTAAGCCCTTGCCTTTACTAGCTCGACGTAGTCATCAGTGAATGACCAAAAGAATTGTTCAGTTCGTTCCAAAGCTCTCGCATAATCAAACTCTTCGAATGCTTCTGTCGCTGACTCAACCAAATTGGCAAGACGGTCGAGCAGAGAGCGGTCTAGTGGATTGTTAATTACGTGATGGTCGTCTTCAAAGTTTCCAGCTAAAGTGAGAGCAAATTTTGAGGCATTGAGAATTTTGATTGTGAGGCGTCTACCAATTTTCATCTGCCCTTCGTCGAAAGCTGTATCTGCTCCTGGCCGTCCATTTGCGGCCCAGTATCTAACTGCATCAGAGCCATACTCATCTAGAAGGCCCGCCGGGGTAACGACGTTTCCCTTGGACTTTGACATCTTTTTTCTATCAGGATCCAGGATCCACCCCGATAGTGAACAATTTTTCCAAGGAGCAATATCTGACTCTAAATGAGAGCGAACCGTTGTCGAGAAGAGCCATGTTCTAATGATGTCATGGCCTTGAGGTCGCAAGTCCATGGGGAAAGTTCTAGCGAAAAGATCATCGTCATCTCCCCAGCCGCAAACTATTTGTGGAGTAAGAGAAGACGTTGCCCATGTGTCCATAATGTCTGGTTCACCTGCGAATCCCCCTGGCTGGTCTCGTTGCGTCACTTCGTAACCCTTGGGTGTTCCGGAGGATGGATCTATCGGTAGCTCTTGTTCAGTTGGAACTATTGGCTCGTTCCAAATTGGTGAACCATTTTCGTCAAGCGGGTACCAGAGTGGGATAGGGATACCAAAGAAACGTTGCCTGCTAATCAGCCAGTCTCCGTTGAGTCCATCTACCCAATTGGAGTACCGAGCTTTCATGTAGCTGGGATACCAATTCATTTGGTTACCACGTTCGATGAGTTGTGAGTTGAGCGTTCTATCTCGACCACCATTTTTGATATACCACTGACGACTAGTAACAATTTCGAGCGGTTTGTCACCCTTCTCAAAAAATTTCACTGAATGACTTATTGGTCGCGGTTCGCCAATAAGATCGCCGCTTTCTTTCAGAATCTCTACGATTTCTTTCTTAGCGGAGAAAATTGTTTTTCCAGTTAGACGGGCATAAGACGACAGACCATAAGCCGTCTTAATGCCTTCAGGAGGAGTTTCTATTATTCTTCCATTTCTGTTTACAACTGCTCGAACAGGGAGATTCAACTCTCTCCACCACGTGACGTCGGTGGTATCGCCGAAGGTACAGACCATGGCTATACCAGTGCCTTTTTCTGGGTCTGCGAGCGCATGGCTACATACTGGTATTTCGACTCCGAATATAGGAGTTGTAACGGTTGTGCCAAATAGTGGCTGATACCTACTGTCATCAGGATGGGCGACCAGAGCTACGCACGCTGGCAGCAGTTCTGGTCGCGTTGTGTCAATAAGAATTTGAGAACCGTTAGCGTCCGAAAAAGCCAGTTTATGGTAGGCACCGGATTGCTCACGATCTTCCAGCTCTGCCTGGGCAACAGCCGTCCGAAATGTGACATCCCAAAGAGATGGGGCCTCTGATTGGTAGGCCTCGCCTCGCTCTAGATTTTTCAAAAACGCTCGCTGAGCTACTTTTTGGCAGTGTTCGTCAATCGTTGCGTACGTTAGTGACCAATCAACGCTTAGCCCAAGCTGCCGCCATAGACCCTCGAATATCTTCTCGTCTTCTTCAGTTAAAACGTGGCAGAGTTCTACAAAGTTGCGTCGACTAATGCTTATTTCTTTGCGCTTTTTTATTGCTTTCTCATCGCCGCCGTCAGATGGAATTTTAAAGTTCTTGTCGTAAGGAAGCGATGGATCGCATCGAACTCCAAAATAGTTCTGCACCCTTCTTTCAGTTGGAAGTCCGTTGTCATCCCACCCCATTGGATAGAACACTTCCAGTCCGACCATTCGCTTGTAGCGAGCAATTGTGTCGGTGTGTGTGTAGGAGAAGACATGACCAACGTGAAGAGAGCCGCTGACCGTTGGTGGTGGGGTGTCTATGCTAAAAACTTGATCTCGCGTTTTAGATCGCTGGAATTTATAGATGCCTTCTTGTTCCCAAGTCTGCATCCATTTGGACTCGAGTCCATCGATCGTTGGTTTTTGAGGAACCTGCACCATGCTGATTACGGTATCGGGAGGAAACAACTTGTCACCGAGTATCTGATTAACGTTTTGAGGAAATTACTTTTCTTAAGAAAATTTGGGAAACTGCATTGAAATACCGAGGACAGAGGTCTGCTGTGCGTACTCTCGGTTCACATCTCACATTCAACAAATTTAAAGATTGCTGACACAGGAAGACTCGAAGAAGTACCTGAAGATCAGAATAAATTTGCTTCGCAGAGTCTGCGGGTTCGATCTGCGTGTTTGAGACGAACTCGGTATCTCATTGTTGTCTTGCTCCCAGCACTATTATGGTCTCAGGGAACAACGGGTATCCCCGGGCCGTTAGCCCCGCCACTACCACTAGGGATAATGCT
>DMOB01000117.1:0-4182 GCA_003452475.1 Acidimicrobiaceae bacterium
AGTACTCAATGTGGATTTATGTTCTCACCGACCTGGCTCCAGACTCTTGCCAGCAACCCATTGCTGAATGACGAGCAACGAGCTGCAGCAACCGGAAATCCTACAGCGCTAGTAGGAGTTGGAGCTTTCACATTTGAGAGCTACACGCCGGGTTACGGCAACAGTCTCATAGCAACCCGAAACGCTGACTACTGGCGCGGTGAAAATGGTATCACTGGTGAAGAGCTGCCGTACCTTGATGAAATCGAGTTTGTGGTTTCAGTAGACATTCAAGGACGTTCGAATGGGCTCAAAGGCGGCCAGTTTGACATTATCCATACTTCCAACGCTGATGAAATCAAAAAATATGAAGACAACGAGAATTACGTATTGCTTCAAGCCAACGACTATGGCGAAACCAGTATGTACATGCTCAATGCTGCTCAAGGAACGAATCCTTATCTTGGTACGCTTCGCGGTGACCCAGAACTTGCGATGGATCCTCTGGGGATGAATTCAGTAAACCCAATGATTCATTTGAGTTGCAGGAAAGCCGCTGCGCACTCTGTGGATACGCAACGACTAGCTGATGAGCGCGGTGCCGGAATAGTTAAGCCTGCTAATGGGCCATTCCCTCCAGGATCTATGGGCTATTTGGAAGATACTGGTTACCCAAAATTTGATATAGCCATGGCTCGTGCTGAGATGGAGCAATGCAAAATTGATTCTGGCCAAGACCCTGTAACTGTTGGGGTGACAATTGGTCAAGATCCATTCAGCGCAGAGACGGCGGATCTCGTTGTCTCAATGATGGATGATGCATTCGGTGAAGATATTTCAGTGGTAGTTACACCGATTGAACAAGGTCAGTTAATCGGTCTTGCTTTGGCCGGCGCTTATCACGTTATGGGATGGCGAAACTTTGGTGGCGTTGATCCATCAGAGTTGTGGTACTGGTGGAGTGCTTACACAGCCAGCCCAGTCAACCCGACGGTGCCTGAGCTTGCTTTGAACTTCGGGCGTTTCATAGATCCTGAAATGGAAACTGCGATGCAGGGAGTCAGATTCAATCCGGATCCTGCTGTTCGTGAAGCAAGCGCTGAAGAAGTTAGCAGACTCTTCGGGAAAAACGTTTGGAACCTATGGACGACCTGGACGCTCTGGGGACTGATATCGAGCCCAAGAGTAATGGACATAACGACCTTCACTACGCCTGAAGGCACTATGACCGCTCCAGTTGTAGCCGGGAAGCACTCGGTTCAACAAATTTGGTGTCAAGACGGCAACTGTCAAGGTTAAGACAATGTGCCCGAGGTACTAGATTAATTGGTTAAAAGAAGCCGCTTCTGCTCATGACTCGAGCGGAAGCGGCTTCTAGTTCCGTGAGGCGGACATCGAAGGTGAAATTTCTCAAGCGAAACATAGGACGGATTGTTCCCACGGCACTCGTTTCGGTGATTCTTTTCGCATGGTTCGCCCGCCCACCGTTCAGTTGGACATTCGGACTTTTGATGCTAGTGGGAGCTTTCGGAGCGTTAGTAACTGACGCCCGCTATGCATCTCGACGAATTTTTAGTCTGATACCAGTTTTGTTAATAGTTTCGTTTGTGGTCTTTTCGTTAATGAGCAGTCTTCCTGGCGATCCCGCTCTAACGATTCTCGGTGCAGGTGCCACAGCCGAGTCAATCGCTCAGCTGAACCAAGAATTAGGTTTCGACCAACCATTTTTCAATCGCTACGGAAACTGGATGGGCGACGTCATCGTAGGTGACCTAGGAACGTCAAGAATTTTGCGCGAAGACGTCGCAGACGGAATATCGCGTTCGATAACGCCAACGTTGCAGTTGATGGCCTATTCCTTGATCCTGGCGGTGCTAATAGCTGTTCCTGCTGGTATGTATTCTGGATACAAAAATGGGACACGACAAGACAGAGTTATCAGCTATACGATGCTGGGATTTTTGGCAATCCCGAACTTTGTTTTGGCTTTAGTACTTGTTCTCTTTTTGGCAGTCGGAGGTGTCACTATCTTTGGAATCGATATTGGGTTCAGATGGTTACCAGCAGCCAGATACGTGCCAATCGGCGCTGGATGGTCGGACCACCTTAGACACATGCTGCTGCCATCGTTATCTTTAGCGATGGGCCAAGCTGCTGTCTTTATGAGACTTTTAAGGTCTGACATGATCGGGACATTACGACTACCATTCATTGATCTAGCTCGTTCAAAAGGGCTGAAAACAGGCAAGATTCTATTTCGTCATGCGCTGCGACCTTCTAGCTTTACGTTAATAACTGTAATGGGTTTATCTGTGGGTGCGTTAATAGGCGGAGCTTTAATAACGGAGTACGTATTCACGCTTCCCGGTGTGGGTTCATACATATTCACCGGCATATTCAAACGCGATTTTGTCGCCGTTCAAGGCGCTGTGTTGGTGATATCCACCCTATTTGTTGTCGTTCTAACATTTTCCGACCTTGTCTACCTGGCATTAGATCCCCGGCTGAAGCACCAAAGTAAAGCGGCTTGAGATGATCAAACTAAAAATAAGAACTCGCACTAAAGAACCGGATGAAACCGGTCGAACCGATAATTCGCTTGGTTTAATGTTTTGGGCAGCTGTGTCGTTTCTTGCAGTTCTCATTTTCTGTGCAATATTTGCAGATGTCCTACCGTTCAAAAACCCAAACCAGACCTTTAAAGGCTTTAATAAAAATGGTCCCAGCGGATCTTTCTTGCTCGGTAATGACGGCGTTGGTAGAGATATTCTATCTCGTGTCATCTACGGGGCTCAAACGAGCCTTGTGATCGCGGTAGTTGGAACTTGCATAGCCTTAATTATCGGAGGCTCGATCGGTTTAGCAGCAGGGTACTATCGGGGTAAAGTTGATCGGCTTTTAACCGTCATGCTCAACACCACCCTAATTATTCCGCCTTTGATTTTGTTTATCTCACTTATTCTGTTCCTGGATCCTGAGGCAGAACGCCGAATGTTTATCTTAATATTCACCTTTGCTCTTCTATCCATAGCGCCTATAGGTCGTGTGGTACGCGCCAACACTATGGCTTGGTCAGAAAGAGAGTTTGTTCTCGCTGCCCAAACAATTGGAGCACGAAATGGGCGGGTAATGTTCAGAGAAATCCTCCCTAACGTCGCTCCCAGTCTCATCAGCTATTCGTTGATAGTTATGGCGACGCTAATAATCGTAGAAGGCGCCGTAGCATTTCTTGGGTTGAGTGTGCCTTCGCCGACTCCGACTTGGGGAGACATGATTAACAAAGGACGGCCCCATCTAGATGTTGCTCCGCACATTACGTTGATGCCAGCGCTCTCGATGTTTCTAACAGTGCTGTCCTTAAATTTTATTGGCGATAAGTTACAAGAAAAATTTGAGCCGAAAGCCTCCGTTCTGTGACTTGTAACGTAAACGAAGTAGGTGTTCGCTATGGCTGGTAGCGGAAATTTGCACCTTCGCGAGCAAGAAAACCCTCTGCTGAGGGTAGAGGACCTAGTTGTCGATTTTTTATCGGCGGGGGGAGAAACTGTTCAAGCTGTTTCAGGTTTTTCAATAGATGTGCTTGAGGGAGAAACGCTCGGTCTTGTAGGGGAGTCTGGCTGCGGCAAAAGCACTACTGCGCGAGCTATTATTCAAAGCCCCAAACCGACTGCTGGCTCAATTCAACTAAATGGAGTTGAACTTACCGAGCTTGATAACGAGGAGATGCGTCGAACTCGGCCAATCTTGCAAATGATTTTCCAAGACCCTATCTCTTCTCTTAATCCAAGAAGGAATATTCGGGATGTAGTCGCCGAGCCGCTGTATGTGTGGTGGGAAGAAGAAACAGGACCTCTCGCGATAGCCAGCTGGTTCGAAAAAACTGGGAACTTGTTCCAAACAATTGCTTCAAAGTTCTCCCGACCGGTGCGCATTCTCGCCCCGCTAGCGTGGCTATCTTTAATTCTCTGGTTTGTAAGTGAAGCCTCAGATGAACGTTCCTTAGAAGCATGGTTATCTTGGCTTAAAACCCCTGCCCAATTTATTGGGTTTCCCGTTTTGTTCATATTGGCGGCTATGGCTGCTGCTTTGTCACTGGTCGGAGCGATGTGGCTTGTTATCGCCGCAATTTTGCCGTTTGGAGTAATCTCAGGAAAATTTGGTTCTGTTACGAACACCGCTGGAATAGCCGGCTTGTTAGTAAGC
>DMOB01000211.1:0-3444 GCA_003452475.1 Acidimicrobiaceae bacterium
GCGTTAACCGCGAATCGAAAAAGGGCAAGCAAAAAGGCAGAACATTAGAGATTGAGAGATTAATAGGTCGGTCTCTGCGGGCTATATGCGATATGAAGTTGTTGGGTGAACGAGAAGTGACGGTTGACTGTGACGTCTTGCAGGCTGATGGAGGGACGCGAACAGCATCAATATGCGGTGGTTTCGTGGCTCTGCATGATGCTTGTACCTCCCTAATGGAGCGTGGTCTGATTAAAGTTCACCCCTTGACAGATTTTTGTGCAGCAATTTCGGTCGGAATTGTGGATGGAACTCCAAAACTAGATCTGCCCTATGTGGAAGACTCGACCGCTTCTGTTGATATGAATGTGGTTATGACAGGTAGCGGGCGGTTTGTGGAAGTCCAAGGAACAGCCGAAGGAGATCCATTTGATCGGAGTGAGCTTGATGCCTTAACTAGCCTTGCGGAAAAAGGAATTTCAGAGATCATAGCGATGCAGAAAGAAATCTTAGGGACAGGCAGTTGACAGGCTGCACATGCGATTAGTCATGGCTTCTGCAAATCCACACAAGGTCGAAGAAATCTCTAATATCTTGGTTGGCTGCAGAATAGATGAGCGACCTAAGGGCCTTGCCGATATCGAGGAAAACGCGGAAACGCTTGAGGGGAACGCCCATTTGAAAGCTACTGCCGTATGTAACTTCTCCGGGGATGCTGCAGTCGCTGATGATACAGGATTAGAGGTTGACTACCTGAACGGCCTTCCAGGAGTTCGTAGCGCCCGATTTGCGGGCGAAGGTGCTACTGATGTCGACAATTTGATGAAGTTGCTCAAAGCATTAGAGGGCGTGCCAGAAGACCAGCGGACGGCTCGATTTAGGACTGTTGCGATGGTTGTCTTTCCAGATAAATCGGTGTTAAGTGCGCAAGGAGTAGTAGAAGGTTTTATATCAAGATTGCCTCGTGGAGAAAAAGGTTTTGGATACGACTCGATCTTTGTCCCGGTAGAAGGAGATGGAAGATCTTTCGCTGAAATGGCTTCGGAAGAGAAACAATTAATCAGCCATCGTGGCAGAGCTTTTCGCCAATTAGCACTATCGCTTTCAGCTAAATTTTAGCTACCAATGTCGAAGATCAATATTCCATTGGTCGACGACCTTCCCACCCCTAACTAAATTAAGAATTTCATGTTTAGCCATAGTTGGGTCAACATGAGCAGGAACAAGGGAGATTTGATCACCTATTGCTAGTGGCGTATTAGGGATAATATTTGTGTGCTCATCAGAACAAAACATTATTTCCCCATCCAGATACGTTGGGTTCCCATGGTCCATGCCCTGAGCTTTAAGACCAGCATCACAAACAACAAAATCTTTTGCCTTTGAAATAACAGTTGATCGTAAAAAAAGTGCCTGCTTGAAAGGTTGGTCTATCTGTGAGGTGTAAGCAGTATCCATTAGTACGTAAGAACCTGCTTGAACTTCGTTGACCCAAGTATTTATCAGGTGAGTGCCTGTTCCCGCACCCGTGATTAGATTGCCACCAACTAGTTCATGGGCGCTCAGGAGACGTTCCATGGCTCTATGGGTTAGATCTCGTCGCTTATCTAAGTCCACTACACCCATTGCGTGCCCCTCGTAACCCATGACGCCACGCACATGCATCCCCTTTGACCTCGCTAAGTCGGCTAAAAATGCGGCCTCTTCAACCTCGCAACCGCATCGAAACCCAACGCGTATATCAATGACGCACTCGGCTATTCCAGCCTTATGTGCAGCGAGAATAGTTTCTTCGCTATCTACTGCGATTGTTATCCGAGCGTCGCAATGAGCCATAGCAGATAGTCGCAGAGGATCTAACAACTCGTTGGCTAAAAGAAGATCGGTGCCCAGTCCTGCCTCTGCCAAACCAAGTACCTCTCTCGCCGTTGCACAGGTGAATCCCGTGTGGCCCAGCGCATGCTGGCGAGCTGCCAACTGGGTCATTTTGTGCGCCTTAACGTGAGGTCTTAGCCGTGTTCCAGGAACCCGCTCAGCCATAGTCTGGAGATTCCATTCTAAATTATCGAGATCTGCGCAGAGCGCCGGCGTTGAAACTTCTTCGATGTCCATGCAATAGAGTCTAGAACGACATCGGTCCTAACGCCGCGAGCGGATAACCTCCAAAGCATGCCTCTGATACATCCCGAACCAGCATTGTCCGCCGGCGCTCCTGCCGGACCAGGAGAAATCTACAACCGACTTCTCAACGATCGTATTGTTTTCCTCGGAACAGAGGTTGATGATGATATAGCGAATATTCTCTGCGCTCAGATGCTCTACCTAGAAGGTCAAGATCGCGAGAAAGATATCTGGCTTTATATCAATAGCCCAGGTGGGTCTGTTACGGCGGGTATGGCTATTTATGACACTATGCAGTTCCTGAGTTGTGATGTAGCTACCGTTTGTATGGGCTTGGGCGCATCAATGGGTCAGTTCCTGCTAACAGCTGGAGCTGCAGGAAAGCGATACTGCCTGCCACACGCACGAGTAATGATGCACCAGCCTTCAGGTGGAGTGCGAGGACAAGCCTCTGATATAGCAATTCAAGCTGAACAAATGTCTTACATTAAAAAGCTGATGGCTGAGATAATTGGTATGCATAGTGGTCAAGAAGTGGATCAGGTGACGGCAGACAGTGAAAGAGATCGATGGTTCACAGCTGAACAAGCCAAAAGTTATGGCCTCTGCGATCACGTGATAGTGAAGCGCGGAGAGATTAATTAAGTGGATTTACGCTAGGGTCTCGGGCCTGGCGAACAGGCTCGAGCCGTGAAGGCATTGAATTTGCTCACAGCTGGGTAGAGAGATGCTGCGAAAGCTTGCTGTACTGCACTCAGAGCAGCAGCTCTTTCAAGTGGCTTGTCGAAGTCGCTTTTGGACACTGCATCTGAGAGAGCGTTAATAAAAGCTGAAATAATAGCTGCATCTTTCTGGTTCTTATTTGGTGTTTCTGCCAGGACTTTGGCCATAAGAGTAGCTGTTTGTCCGATGGCAAGGCGAACTTTGGCATCATCATTTACCGATATGTTGAGGCTTAAAGCATCGTTTAACTGTAATTCTGAGATAGAGCGGCAGAAAGACTGTGTGCTAGGAGAATCATTTTTTCCGCAGCCGAAAGAGCTAAGGGCCAGTAGAAAAATCGATAATAGAAGCGAGGGTGCTCTCAATCGACTTGGGCTTCTAGCGCTAGTTGTCGAAGGCTTTGAACTCCGAATTCGAGTCCTTGCTCATACTTGTACAGAGCACTTCCAGAAACAAGAACATTTGCTCCTGCGGCCGATGCGCCCGAGATAGTTGAGGATGAAATTCCTCCGTCAACTTCTATGTCAACATCATGTCCGCTAGCTGCAATCATTTGACGCAAAGCGCGAACCTTGGGCTCCATCGACTGTATGTACGCTTGCCCACCAAATCCAGGGTTTA
>DMOB01000211.1:3758-4087 GCA_003452475.1 Acidimicrobiaceae bacterium
TGCCCACCAAATCCAGGGTTTACAGTCATAACAAGAACCATGTCTAAAAGATCCAGGACATGTGCCACAGCATTCAGGGGTGTTGCAGGGTTGAGTGCAGCTGCTGGCCTGCAACCAAGATCCCTGATAGCGCCCAGCGTTCTGTGGAGATGTGGGGTTGTCTCGACATGTACGATAATCATCTGACATCCGGCGTCCACATACGTGTGTAACAACTCGTCAGGGTTTGCCACCATAAGATGGGCTTCAAACGTTACATCAACATGAGGTCGGCAGGCTGCTATGACATCAGGTCCAAAGGTCAAATTTGGAACGAAAACTCCATCCAT
>DMOB01000211.1:4396-4677 GCA_003452475.1 Acidimicrobiaceae bacterium
ATTTGGAACGAAAACTCCATCCATGACATCCCATTGGATGCGATCTACCCCAGCCTTTTCGAGGGCAATACATTCTTCTCCCAACCGAGAAAAATCTGCAGGAAGTACGGATGGAACGATTTCTATAGAGCGTGGCATGTTGTTGACCGTAGCCTGGTCAGAGTGCTTATGAGAGTCAACATTCATGATCTTGCAATCGGTGGTGATGGAGTCGGCCGTCTCAACGATGGCCGAATCGTATTCGTGCCAGGTTCAGCGCTGAACGATGAGCTGGAAATAGA
>DMOB01000211.1:4980-5392 GCA_003452475.1 Acidimicrobiaceae bacterium
GCTGAACGATGAGCTGGAAATAGAACTTACTGAACAGAAAGACAAATTCGCGAGAGGTAGCATCACGAACATTTTACACCCTGGCGATGGTAGAAGAGAGCCTCCGTGTGAGAACATTCGGCGCGGTTGCGGTGGTTGTGACTGGCAGCATCTCGATGAGGATGCTCAAGCTGAAGCAAAGATCGCTGTTGTTGAGTCAGCTCTGCGGAAGTTTCAACAAGAAGAAATCCCGGAGGTTGGCTACGTGTCGGGGCCAAATTCTGTTGGATATAGAACGACCGTTCGTTTGGGCATAGAAGAAGGTCGGCCAGCTTATAGGAGCCGGTCATCTAACGACTTAGTTCAAGTGTCTGACTGTCTTGTAGCGCATTCGTCCATACAAGAGATTATCGCTGGAGGGTTTTTCGGAAAT
>DMOB01000160.1:0-3396 GCA_003452475.1 Acidimicrobiaceae bacterium
TGCATGGGCTTACCTATAATTACGTGGATCCGTTTGGGGTAAATCATTTTTGCACCACGCGGCATAGCTTTCGCCGTGCCTCCTATCCCTACCGGGACAATAGGAACCTGTGCCTTTGCAGCAAGATACGCTGCTCCGTCAAAGAGGGGGTGCACACGTGGACCATCTTTTCTCTCACCTTCTGGAAAAGCAACAACTGGATCATCACTACTCATCAAGACGTTTAGAGCTGTACTCAATGCAGCCCTATCAGATGTTCCTCTGCTAACTGGAAAGCTACCTATCGTTGTGAAAAGCCAACCAAAGAATCGGTTATTCCACATGGAATCTTTGCCCATGAAACGAAGCCTGGCCGGAATAGCAGCTTGCAACGGCGTGTCTATGTAGCTTCTATGATTCGGAGCCCACACACATGCGCCTTTCGGTATGTTCTCCACGCCTTCGATGGTTACTCGATTCCAGACTTTGAAAAAAAGCCAGAGAAGATACTTAAGGACCCGATACATGGCTCGATTATGCCAACGAGCTCTTTCGTCTATGAAGGGTTTTGCAGTCACTTATCGACTCACCTCTGAGCGAAATAACATTCCAAGTAATTCAACAGTTCTAGCAATCGTCGAGTTGCTTGTGTCGACGATCACCGCGTTAGCTGCTATTCGAAGAGGTGAGTCTTGCCTATTAGAATCTGTCTCATCACGAGATAAAATCTCTTTTCTAACCTGCTCCAAAGACTGATCAGACTTCTCGTCAAATCGACGTTTTGCCCTCACATCTACAGTTGCTGTCAAAAATATTTTTAGAGCAGCATCAGGAAACACGGCTGTTCCGATATCCCTTCCCTCCATAACACCGCCGCCTGACTCAATGGCCCAACGTCGCTGACGTTCCACTAGAATCGTCCGAACTAGGGAGTTTGCTGCGACAGCGCTTACGTTCTGTCCGACCTCAATTCCACGAATTCTTTCGCTTACGTCAACGCCATCGACCTGAACTCGTGACCCGACTTTTATCTCAATTTTTTTAGCTAAACGCGCTACCGCTTCGACATTTCCAACGTCAAGGCCGGCGTCAAGGCAAGCTAGCGTAACCGCTCGATACATGGCCCCAGTATCGAAATGAGGGACTCCTAAATGTTCCGCTAAGAGCTTAGCGATAGTTGATTTACCAGCGCCGGCTGGGCCGTCGATCGCTATCACCGGTGTTGTTTCGGAAAAGAAATCGTTCTTATCTCTCAGGCTCTCTAAAACTTCAAAAAACTTAGGAAAAGTCTTGTCAACACATTCTGGGTCTATGATTTCGATTCCTGAAACTCGTAGAGAAAGTAACGACATTGACATAGCCATTCGGTGGTCGTTATAAGTTTCTACCTGAGCGCTACGCAGTGCCCATTGGTTAGGATTTATAACCATTCCATTTTGGCTTCGCTCGACTGCAACGCCGCAACGTTCAAGTTCTGTCGCCATTGCTTCTATACGGTCAGTTTCTTTAGCCTTAATGAAACCAATTCCCTCTATCTCAATGGGGGCGCTGGCAAACGCTGCAACAGCAGCTAACGTTTGGGCAGTGTCAGAAAAATCCTTCAAATCAAATTTTCCACCTGACAACGAACCGCCTGCTACTTCTAAAAATGTCTCACCAGAATGCACCGTGGCACCAAGATTCTCAAGGACATCAACAAATTCAATATCGCCCTGCTTGCTTGATCGACTTAGCCCGTTTACGCGCACTCTTCCGCCTGTGATTGCTGCTGCAGCAAACATATACGAAGCTGCAGAGGCATCGGGTTCGACCCGATAGTTAGCCGGCTTGTAACCCGTTGGTGAAACCACATAGGTACCACCTGTCGGATTTGATATTTCAGCTCCGAATCTTCGCATAACGTCCAAAGTCAACTCGATGTATGGTCTGCTGACTACTGCACCCTCGAGATGTAAGGTCAAACCATTTTTCATGAGTGGGGCTGCCATCAAAATTCCACTTGCGAACTGGCTGCTTTTCTCAGCATTTACATAAATTGTCCCACCCTCGAGACCGTTAGCATCAACTTTTAGCGGAAGACAATCAGCTTCACCCAATTCGGTAATATTTGCTCCTAATGAACGAAGTGCAACTATTTGGTCATGAAAAGGCCGCCTCATCAAAGGGGCCTCGCCACTTATGGTGAACTTGCCTCGGCCCACGGCTACAGCTGGGACAATGAACCGTGAAGTAGTGCCCGATAGCCGGGCATTGATTGCTACATCCAAGACGTCTGGTGGGCCCGACAATCCCGTTACTTGAAGAGATCGGCCATTCTCATGGGCGGTTAGAGAGACCCCAAGATCTTGCAAAGCAGCAATCATAGCTTCAGTATCATCAGCCATAAGAAAATTTTGGATTACGCTCGTCCCGTCAGCCAGACCGGCGCATATCAATGCTCTATTGGTCAGACTTTTGGAACCCGGCACATCTGCAACTCCTTTAGCAGGAGATACGAATGGGGTCAGGAGACGACCAGTCTTCACGCTAGTTCTCGTATTGTTGCATGATATGTCAAACCCGCAAGGGCCGTCAGGAACCTTTGAGACTCAGTCCTAGAGACAACCAGAACAAGGATACCTTGGGAGCCTTCAACGCTATGAGTGACTTCTATGTCCACCACATTGACATCACAGTCTGCAGCGAGCATTGTAATTTTCGCGATTTGCCCTTTTTTGTCAGGAATCGATACACGAACTTCAATCAAATCTTGTGGTCTTACATAACGCGCTGGAAGATTATTCCTAGCTCTGCGAGCTTGAGACAGGAGCGCGTTCAAGCTCTCGACATCATCCCCAGCCACTATCTCCCGCATTTCACCTAATCTTTTCGACAACTCGTCGAGCGCAGAGATAATTGCCAATCGATTTTCTTGGCAAATATCTAGCCATATCCGGGGGTTTCCAGCAGCAATTCTCGTCATATCGCGAAAGCCGCCTGCAGCAAGTCTTAGAAGCGGACTATCGTCATTAGCTCTGTCGTCTGCCATACACATCATTGCCGCTGCTGTCAGGTGTGGGACGTGAGACACGATAGCGACTAGAGCGTCATGACGCTCTGCACCCATAGTGACAACGTCAGAGCCAATGCTTCCCAAAAGAGCTTGGAGTTCTCTGAGCCCATTATCTTCAGTCCCTGATGATGGAGTAAGAACCCATACAGCACCAACGAAAATTTGGGGATCAGAGCCATTGACTCCATCTTGTTCTGATCCAGCCATTGGGTGTCCTGGAATAAACCTCGGGTTACTTATAGCCGAAGTTATAGAAGCTTTAACACTCCCTGTATCTGTCACAAAGCCAGATGTCTCATCTAATGCTCGTCTTACTTCTTCTTCGGTCGAGCCCGCTGGAACAGCTACGAACGTAAATTCAGCAG
>DMOB01000302.1:0-13485 GCA_003452475.1 Acidimicrobiaceae bacterium
AAGATTCCAGTTCCAGTGCCGAGCTCGACCCTTGTTTGTTTCGAAATGTTTGACCGCATATTTTGATAATTGGTCGGTGCCGGCATGTCGCCCTCCGAGAGGCGCACCAGCTGGGAGTCCTAAACATTCGAATATGCCATCTGTGGTGAAAGTACCTACCCAATCAGAGACATCACCGAAGTCGATAGCGAAATTGTATCGAGCAAGAAGTTGCCTGATGTCTTCATGATCCTGAGCAGTTAGTGGCATGACCGAAAATCCTTTTTAGAGCAATAAGTCCTAAAGACTGTTGTATCAGTGAGAACCGAGCTCATGTAGGTCTGCTGAAATTTCTCCGATGGCTTCTCTGAGAATGTCTAGAAGCCGCATTCCCTCTGATCGCTTGCGCCAATCGCGGCGTTTGAGGCCATCAAGACGTTCAGTGATTACAGCGAGATGAGAGTTCGTTGCTGTTGATGGTCTCGATGCAGCGAGAGGATCTCCTAGCGATGAACAAAGAGAATGTAAACGCACCTGCAGTTGTTTAAGGAGCGGTTGATTCACTTCACTTACGGAACTTGGAACACGCGTGTTTAACGTACGAAAGAAGTATTCAACATCAGCGGGTGTCAGCGAACTTAGAGACAGCCCAGAAATATGATCTAATCGATTCATCAGCTCAATGAACCTGGTGCGCCAACGGGAACGATTGGATAATGCGGGGCGATGGGATTGATCTGGCGATATTGGCTGCCGAGCTGTGGTCTTTGATCAGTCTCACCGAAATTAGGCCACATGGAGATAGCCCTTTCAGCAAGAGCGCAAATGGTGAGGGAGGGGTTGACCCCAAGATTCGCGCTAATACTCGAGGCATCTATAACGTGCAGCCCTGGATGGCCGAACAGACGATGATAGGCATCGATAACCCCAGTTTGTGAATCTTCTCCGATAACGCACCCGCCTAATATGTGGGCAGTTACGGGTGTATCCAGAAGCGCTTCGTTAATTCCCCCCATAGGATCTCCATCGATTAATGTAGCTGCGATTCGAGCGGCTTCGTTGGCTTCAGGAATGAAAGTAGGATTTGGTTTTCCGACGCCTGACACCGAACGTAATTTAACTTTTCGTTTACCGTCCGACCGCCATTTGAGCCGGATGTTGTTGTCGTAACTTTGCATTACAAGCAAGATGACGGAACGTTCGGACCAGCGGTAGACTGACAAACTTTTTAAAAAGCGCAATGGATGTCGGAGAACTGAGCACAAAAACTTTAAAGGCCTGGGGAACTTGCCGTCACCGTCGACCAGAGTTGTAGCGAGAAGCCCTAAAGCATTCGACCCTTTTGGGTAGCGAACTCCCTCTATGTGAGTATTCGAATTGGGATGAATAGATGAGGAAATAGCAACCCCCACGGAGTGATCCACATCCGCTTTTTTAGCAGTTGCACCGACAATAGATTCAGAGTTTGTTCTAACTAAGTCGCCAAGGCGATGAGATAAATTCGTTAACCTGCCTTTGCTTTGCAACTGAGCTAAAAGTTTGACTGTCCCCAGAACTCCTGCAGAAAAAATGATTTGTTCTGCTGTAACTGTTAATTTTTGTGGCTTGATCCATTTGCTGGGATTTTCTGCCGATAACCGGAACCCGCCACTTGGCAGCTCTAACAGGTCTGTGACTAACCGGTTGGGGAAAACGTCAGCTCCGTTTGACTCTGCTAGGTAAAGATAGTTTTTGTCCAAACTATTTTTTGCTTCGTGTCGACAGCCGATCATGCATGCGCCGCACTGGATACATCCGACTCGTTCTGGTCCTAAACCTCCGAAATAAGGATCTTTGGCTCGCACGCCGGGAGAACCAAACCAAACGCCAACCTCGGTAGGGGTGTAGGTCTCTGACACTCCCATTTCTTCACTTATTCCACGGAGGACTGAATCGTTAGGGTTATTGTCGGGCGCTGTGGCAGAGCCAAGCATTTTTTTTGCTTGCCGATAATGTGGCTGTAACTCTCGTTTCCAATTACTGATTGAAGCCCATTGCTTATCATCGAAAAACGCGTTCGGAGGCTCATAGAGAGTATTCGCATACACGAGAGATCCTCCGCCGACACCTGCGCCGGAAAGTACCAAAGCATCGCTGAGCAGAGTCATTCTTTGAATGCCTCTCAGCCCTAGCTTGGGTGCAAAAATAAATTTTCGTAGGTTCCAATTGTTCTTTGGATAATCAGAAGGCTTAAAGCGTTTTCCTGCCTCGATGACAGCGACTCGGTAACCTTTTTCGGATAGACGCATAGCGGAAACGCTGCCACCGAAACCACTGCCAATGATCACTACGTCATAATCAAAAGAGGTACTGCTAGCGAATGATGAAGAGTCCGCTGGCCGCATAACCTTCGACCGTACAGCCCTAGCCAGGTGAAATAATAGAAATTATAAAACCAAATAGTAGGAGCTATACCTAAGACGTTCAAAACGCTTCTCACTCAACACAGCGATCCACTTAGATGTCTTCAGGAAATCGACAGTCCAAACAGCGAGCTTTGTTGCTACGGTTGGGTGATCATCGTGAAGAGCTAAGGGGAAATTATGAAAGCATGGCGATTAGACGAACTTGGAGATCCTTGGGACGTTCTAAAACTTCAAGAGGTAGATTCTCCTCTCCCCGGAGATGGCGAAGCGCGTGTTGAAGTAACAGCTTGTGACCTTAACTTTGCAGATATTTTGCAATGTCAGGGAACGTACCAAGTGAGGGTAGAGCCCCCTTTCACGCCTGGCATGTCAGTAGCCGGCACCGTTCAAGCAGTAGGAAACGGCTGCGATCTGAAAATCGGTGATCGCGTTTTAGGCATGACTTCGTCAGGGTGGGGTGGATACGCAGAAGAAGCTTTAGTTCGAGGAAGCGACATGCGAATTGTGCCCGATAATGTCTCGTTACCCGCGGCATCCGCAATGAACGTTATTTACGGAACCGGTTGGGTAGCTTTACATCGGCGCGGCAACATGCAGCCAGGAGAGACAGTGCTCGTGTTAGCCGCAGCAGGCGGCGTAGGATCCGCAGCAGTTCAAATGGCAAAAGTTCACGGATGTAAAGTGATAGCTGCTGCCGGAGGGCCCGAGAAAGTTGAGGTTTGTCGGGAACTCGGTGCAGATGTCTGTATCGACTATAAGTCAGAAGACCTGTACGAAAAAGTAATGGAAGCCACTGATGGTAAAGGTTGTGACCTCATCTACGATCCGGTAGGCGGCGAATATTTCGATATCGCTCGACGGCTTTTAGCTTGGGAGGGACGCCTTCTGGTCGTTGGATTTGCGAGCGGAACTATCCCATCTGCACCAGCTAACCACGTATTGGTAAAAAATTATTCGATTGTAGGAGTTCATATGGGTGGCTACCGCCATCGAATGGATGACGTTTTAGATACATGTTATGACGACCTATGGAAGCTAGTAGCTTCTGGTCGCTTAGAGCCTCTTGTCAGCAGCGAACTACAACTTGGCGAGCTAAACGATGGCTTAATTGCGTTATCGAACCGATCATCAACTGGGCGCCTTTTATTAAGACCTAACCCTTAATAAAGAAATTCAAGAAGAAGAGCTTAATAGTGCTCTAAATGGTCCAGTGAATAGCCGTTATCAGCGACTATGGTTAAGTTCCTGAGGCAGTTTGAGGTGTTCTATGAGCGAAAAAATTAAGCGTGACGCTAAGGATGGGAAGCCTCAAGTAGATGAAAGTGTGGCTTCGCGTGTGGAGGACTCTCCTGCGGCGAGAAGTTTGAGTGTTTCTAGGTCGTTGATGGTTGGTCGTGCGAATGATCCTGAGGAGGGTCAGGCTGATCGGATGGCTGATTTGGCTTTACGGCATTTGAATTCTGGTTTGGGTGGGTCCACTGTTGGCGTTTCTAGGTCGTTGACGGTTGGTCGTGCTGATGATCCTGAGGAGGGTCAGGCTGATCGGATGGCTGATTTGGCTTTACGAAAAATTTCTGGATTTGAGAATGCGAATACGGCGTTGAGGAAGTCATCGATTGATGATCCCTTAGGTGGTACTGCTGTTGATTCGTCTGTTGAGAGTCAGATCCAAAGTAAGCTCGGTGGTGGTTCGACGCTTCGGGAGCGTGAAGCTTCTGGTTTCTCAAATGCTTATGGTGTGGATCTTTCTGGTGTTCGTGTTCATAGTGACTCAGTTTCGGACGATTTGAGTAGGTCGTTGCAAGCTGATGCTTTCACTGTTGGTAGCGACGTTTTTTTTCGTGGTGGTCTATACCAGCCAGGTACAGGGGCAGGGGATCGTTTATTAGGGCATGAACTTGCACATGTAGCGATTCAAAGTGGTCATGGGTTAGAACGGATGCGCTCAGACGTCGAAGCGAAACGCAGCGAATCTGCTGCTTATCATGAGCCAACAAATATTTTGAGAAACGCTACTGCAGGAAACGTTCCCGAAATTCGTCGAGCGAAGAAAGATGGTGACTCGGGCGCTAAAGGAAGCAAGAAGGAGCGCCGTAATGCTCTTCTTCAGGACGATCCTGCATCTGCCCCGACGTTGATGACGTTGAAAGAGTTCACGCATGATACTAGAGGGAATGCCTTAATTCATCGCGGCTCATTTTTCTCCTGGTTTGAAAACGCTTCAGATGTTTTAAAACAAAAGCTAAAGGCATACGAAGCCATTGATGATGGATACGGGTTGAGGGACTCGAATAACCGGATCCGTTACACACTGTTGCATGAAATCGAAGAAATCTGTGAAACCTATCTGAGTAAACGCGAAGTTTCAAGGACAAAAGATCATGGTGATATGGAGAGCACTGTTATAGAGAACACCGATCGGGAACCCCCCGGCGTCGACAATTTCGTCGGCGAAGGCTACGGCGAAATAGCCAATGGCAAATTTGAAAAGATTATGGCTATTAGCAGACTTCAGAATCAAGCAAAAAAGGGTAAAGCAGATCTGAAAAAAGCAGGTTTGGGGCGTGATGCTGAAGACCTTGAAGCATCTGCAAACAAAGATAAAAAAGTTACAAAAATGAAGAAAAAGTATGATCCGCAAACGGCGGGAACTTTCTTCAGTGGCTTGGCCGCTGTGATCGGATTGGCGGGAGGGGGTGCAGGGGAATCTAAAGAAATAGAGATCAATACATTGTTCGAGGTGGCTCCATTGATTTATGTCGGTGTAGTCGTAGTTATAAAAGCGAGGACAGACCTTAACAACAATAAAGGCGGCCTAATGCATGCGAATCTCCAATTAAAAGGACGACTTGAAGCAGGCCTTAACGTAGGTTTTGGAAAATTAGAGGGACACGTAGATTTAGGTTTCTTTTTAGAAGCTAAAGCTATGGGGCCTGAACAGCTTGCTAGTTGGTTCAGCCTTGGGGCCTATGACAAATTCAGGAGTTTGTTACCGGAATCAACTGTCAACTATCTATGGTTTGGTTCGGGCGGAGAAAATTTCAATAAAGCTAAAGCCGACGAATGGATGGCGAGAATAGACAAAGCGGTTAACGACTACCCCGAAGAGAATGAGGAAAAATACAAAGCAAAAAAAGATGAATCTAAAGAAGCGGCGAAAGAAAGAGCGAACGCATTAGCTGAAGATCGTCAAGCTTGGGCTGATCAAGCTCAAGAAACCTATGTTCGGGCAGGCCTTGTGGGTGAACTTTCGGGATCCGCTAAGATAGGTCTTCTCAAAGATAAAATTGACGGGGCAGCTCGGTACGGTCACGAAAAGCGTGTCGGTACAAGTATTTCTGCAGCGAGTCTCGATAAATATGTCAATAAAAATAAGGTCCACGATAGGTCCTATAGCGAGAGTTTCTCAAGCTATGTCAACGCAGTGGACGTTAGTTATGCGGGTTGGCAGGGCGTTCTTAAATTGGGTGTAAACTCGGTTGGCGGAGACGCAAGAGGATTCTTGGATATCGAATGCAAGACTCCTGCACCGTGGCCTGCTTCTTCATTCGTTAATTTCGCCAGTGTGCTTAAGCGTTCAATCCAACAACATACAAAAAAAGAAGCCAGCAAGAAAGAGAAATCAAAAGCACGAAAAGATGCTGCTAAATCGTTAAAAGTGGAAGCTGCATTCAATTCATCGGACATAAGTAACTTGTTCTCTAGCGGCGATGATGCCCAGAAAAAGCGTGAAGAAAACGCCCGAGCGGCAATGACGAAGTTGACTAGCCGTGCAGCTGGTGCAGATGCGTATTCCATCGAAGAAAATATTTACAACTCAGTATTAAGCGCTCCTCAGATAGCCGAACAGGTTGGCGATACAGCTGGCTATGCGAACGACTTAGTGATGGATGGTGCGAAGGATGGTCTTAGACACGTGGACGGATGGGTGTCCGAAAATATTACTGCGGAAAGGCCGGTGCTACCCCCCGATCAAGCAGGTTTTATCGGCTTGAGCGGTGGCGTTGCGTTTAAGTTGAAAATAGAAGAGAAAAAAGGTGGGGGCTACGATTATCATTTCATAGCGGCATCCCAAAATAACCACGACAGAGAAACTCCAGATGCTCTCGTTAAGCTTGGGGTTAAGGCGAAAAATTCTCAAACGTTCTTTGAGTCAAAAGGTACGTTTAAAGATTTGTACGACTCGATCGTGGAGGATTTGAGTTACCTCGGAAAGATGGAAGAATTGAATGTTCTCTCTCCTGAAATGGGTATGTGATTCGCGGCGATGACGGAAGAGACTCCTATCTATATTCAGTGGCCGCGTGGCATTAATGGTGCTATTCAAGGTCGCTTGGTCGATATCGATGTTGATAATGGTTTGTGTAAATTAGACTGCGAATTTCTATTTACCGACTGGACCGAAATTGTTTTGAGTAAAACGTTTGGACTGGGCCATAAAGACCTGGATCGTTTGCCGTTGCTCCCAGTCCCTGGCGCACCAGTGCTGGCTCGCCTAGAGACTACATCTGAGATTGATGTCGACTTGTGGTCGATAGAAGCTTTATTCGACTATCTGGCGCCATTGTTGCGTGAAGATGATTACAAATTTTTTGAAGTGAGTCTTTGGCAAGTAACTCGTTACCGCCAAATGGCGATTTCTAATGGTGATGATGACTGGTTGATGAGCGGCTACGTAGTTGAACAGGAAAACGAGTTGTAGTTATGAGGCCTCACGAACGTGATTGAAAATGCCGAACAAATTGGTGTCAACCAGTATGTAAGTGGTGCTCTTCGTTATTTGAAAGCCTTACAAGAAGAAGAAGCTCTCGACCAAAAAGATTTTAACAAAGCGATAGCTGCATTTGACTATGAGAGTCCAGAAGCGCTCCTAGCCGCAAGGGCTAATAGCTCAAACCTGGAAATACTATGCTTCGGTTTCTGTGTGGCAGTCGAAAACGAACTACCGCTGCAGAAAGCTTTAGTTAGTCTCGGTCTATCTCTTGATGGTTCAGTGACCGTGGGTGTTCTGGATCAGTTGTTCGGTGTTTGGACCCGTGGAGCTTCACTAGTTGGCCCGAGTTCTCATCTAGTATCAGCCCACCTTATTAACGTTTCTGATACTGGTCCATTTGCAAGCCGTTCAATAAACGTATGTCCATCAGTGCTGTGGGCCCTAGCAGGAGACAAAAACTTAGACACAGCGCTACCTTTCGGAAGCGAGCTAATCAGCGATGCTGATGAAAGCGGCGATTTAACGTCTCTGCTGGTGCTAGGTGAAGACAGGCAAGCGAGACGAACAAAAAGTATAGAACGCCTTGCTCATAACTCGTTTCTATATGTACGTAACCCGGGAACTCTTGATGAGTGGAAATCAGCGGTCAGAGAAGCAACGATTGCTGGTGCAGCGTTAGTAATAGACTTATCGGAAGAGTTCTCGCCTCAAGGACTGCGACTCGCTGCAGATGCAACCCACCTCATGCTAGCCGTCTGCTGTAAGTCGCCAATAGACATAGATCTGTTGCCTAATGGACGAAATTGGCGTGAAGTTTATGCTGAAAATAAGGCTCTTACCAAGGAGGAGCAACTAGAAGAATTTGGGCAGGCCACCATGTATCCGCTAACCCAGGACCACGCCCACAAAGTTCGCAGAGGATTACCGCTAGTCTCTGACGACCTTAACCGAGCGGTGCGACGATTAGCTGATAACCGTTTGTCAACATTAGGAACAAGAGCTACCCCCACAAAATCCTGGAATGATCTAATTGTTTCGGAAGAAACCCTGCGAGATCTCAAAGAATTATCAAACAGATACAGATATTGGGACCAAGTCATGAGCCAATCTCATGTAGGGCGCTTTATGTCACCTGGAGCATTAGCTGTTCTAGCCGGACCATCAGGTTCGGGAAAAACTCTGGCTGCAGAAGTAATAGCTAACGACTTGAGTTTAGATCTTGTGAAGATCAACTTGTCTACACTGGTGTCTAAATACATCGGCGAAACCGAAAAAAACCTTGAAGAAGTTTTCGACGCAGCCTCAGTTGGAGGCGCACTAATTCTCTTTGACGAAGGCGACGCAATTTTTGGCCAACGAGGCAAAGTCACTGATGCACGCGATCGTTATGCGAACATGGAAGTCTCGTATCTCCTACAAAAAGTAGAGACATTTGAAGGTTTCGTAATAATCACAACAAACCTCTCAGGAAATGTAGACACAGCATTCCAACGGCGTCTGCAAGGATTCATCGAAATTAGCGCACCGGATGAAGACGCACGCCAAAAAATTTGGGACTTACATATCTCAAAAAACGAATGCGAAAGTGATGTTGACTTAAGTGAGCTCATTGCATTCGATCTGACTGGTGGCCAAATACGAAACATAGCGGTATCCGGCGCTTTTTTAGCAATCCAAGAAGGCCGCAAAATATGCCGTGCTGATTTAGTCAGAGCTACCAAACAAGAATTTGTGAAGCACGGCCGCCTTACCAAAGAGCTAAACATTTAGAAAAAGTTTGGGCTTTGGAAACGATTTTGCCTTGCACAGAAAATCTCTCTAAATTTTTCTGAATTGCCGCGTAAAGCCAACAGCCCTGTGCAAGTATCCGAAATGACCAATTGTTTTTACGAGTGAAAGAATTCTATTGCCTTCTTATTTGACTCCAGGTGTGTACGTAGAAGAAGTCCCGTCTGCTGGCGGGACACTGTCTGCAGGACTTACCGCAGTTGCGGCATTCGTTGGCTATACAGCGGCTTACCCAACTGATGACCCTTCTGATCCTCAGGGCCTAAAACCTCGACTGGTTACTAGCTGGTCTCAGTACGAAAATCTATACGGTGGATTTGTGGCAGGAGCTGTATTGCCGCTCTCAGTCTACGGATTTTTCAATAATGGTGGAGGCATGGCCTACATAGTGCGGGTCCAACACCAAAGTCCATCGGAAGAATCAGGTCAGTTAGCACTGCCAGCGGTCGATCGGGCAATAGGCCTGCCGCTAACAATTACCAGTATTGGCCCAGCAGACGGGCTAGCAGTAGCAGTTGAGCCCGGGACCGAAGTAGAAGAAGGTGAATTACCCCTCTTCAACATGGTTGTAGAAAAAAATGGCGTAGAAGTTGAACGGTTTGACGATGTCTCATTAGAGAGCATCTCAGGTAGTTCGTCTGAACTAGTAGAAGTAAGCGTAGAGGCTGATTTGTCTGCCTTGCCAGACAAAGGTTTAGCCCAACTAAAAGCCGGCATCTACCCAGTTTCACCAGCTGCGCCGCTTCCAGTCGATGTTCGCCCCAAAGACTTTGTTGGTAGCGAATCAGATCGCGTGGGCATTAACGGCCTAGTGATTGCCGATGAAGTAACGATGGTTATGGTGCCTGACCTGATCACAGCTGCTACCAAGGAAGACGGAAGCGTTGATCTAGGAATGTGGAAGGCCGTACAGACTGCTTTAATAAGCCATTGTGAGGGCCAAGCAAATCGACTAGCCGTGCTCGACGCACCTCCGGGAATGAACCCTCAACAAATTAAAGAATGGCGATCTGATGTCGCCATGTATGATTCTGCTTTTGCTGCCTTCTACTATCCATGGATCGCTGTCGACAATCCGGTTGCCTCCGGACCTGCGGACGCCGAAGTTATGGTGCCTCCATGTGGTCATATTGCTGGCGTTTGGAGTCGAGTCGATGACACTCGCGGTGTTTGGAAAGCGCCTGCGAACGAGGTCGTGAGAGGCGCATTGTCAACCGAACTTGACCTAACGAAAGCTGAGCAGTCTCTACTAAATCCGATAGGTATCAATTGCATACGTCCTTTTGGCACGAGAGGAATTCGTGTATGGGGAGCGAGAACCTTAGCTTCTGACACTGATTGGACCTACGTAAACGTTCGTCGACTGTTCAACATGATTGAAACAGCGATAATGGACGGAACTCAGTTTGCAGTGTTCGAACCAAATGACCAAAAACTTTGGGAAGGTCTGAAAAGAACCATCAACTCGTTTTTGCGGGGCCTCTGGCGAGACGGAGCGCTATTCGGCGCTACACCGGAGCAAGCGTTTTTCGTTAAGTGTGATTCTGAGACCAATCCGCCAGAGTCAATAGATGAAGGAAAGGTAGTGGTTGAGATAGGTATCGCTCCGGTGAAACCAGCTGAGTTCGTTATCTTCCGAATCAGCCAATTGAGGCAAACATCATAGCTAAAGCCAAAAGTGAGTGGTGCTAGTAGAAATTGATACTGGACCGCTCAGCAACAATCAGTTCGTTCAAAATTATTTGCAAGTGATTATGGAGTAAAGGAAAAGTTTTATGTCAGACATACATGATATTGAATTCCTCGGGTCGCAGTTTGCCCTTGAGCTGGAAAGTATCGAGATGGCTAGGTTCAGCGGCTGCTCAGGGCTTGGGTACACCACTGAGGTCGTTGAGTACCAAGACTCGTTAATGGATGGAAAACTAGTCACAAGGAAACGGCCAGGCAGAACGAAATATGACGACATAGTCCTCAAAAGAGGGCTATCTCCAGACGCCTCATTAATTGAGTGGCACCAAAAAGTCCATGAAGGGTTAATCGAAAGATCAAATGGATCTATCGTCATATATGACATGTCTGGAAACGAAGTCGGACGTTGGAACTTTGAACGAGGCTGGCCCTCAGCGTGGTCAGCATCAGATCTCGATGCGGGTACTGACGATGTGATGATCGAAGAATTAACAATCGCTCACGAAGGTTTGTTTAAGGCCTGATGGTGCTAAAAACCGAGTACAAATTTTCGCTTCCACGTGGATATCTAGACCCTAACGGTGAACTACACCGTGTAGGCACGATGCGACTTGCAACAGCTCGAGATGAAATTGAACCACTGCGTGACCCTCGTGTGCAAGATGCGGAAGACCCGTTCTTGACTCTAATTATCCTCTCAAGGGTTCTGACCGAGTTAGGTTCTCTACAAGCTGTTACCGTAAAAGAAATTGAAAATTTGTTTGCTCTTGACTTAGCGTTTTTGCAAGATTTGTACGCAGTAGTAAACTTCGGCACCCCGAGCGACGTGGCGGATTTCCTAGAGGAAAACCAAATCCCGGAACAAAACAAAAGTGCTGGAACCGAAGCAGCTGATCAAATATTTACTGAGCCTGAAGAAGATTCATCTGAAGAATATGATGAGAGCGCCAGAAGACGTGGCGGCGCAGTTATCGAGGAGGTATAGAGGTAACGCATTATGGAGCAATACCCTGTCGAACTCTTGTGGGACGAGATAGCGTATCTCGCTTATCACGTCCATTGGCCTTTAGAAGCACTTCTAGACATGGAACATGCAGATCGCATCAGGATGGTCAACCTGGTCGCAGGCCTGAATACCAGATCTCTTGACGAAGCTAAAAGCCTTTTGTCATAGAAGCTAAGAGAGATAGAACGACTAGCAAGGCGCTAATGAGTATTGAAGAAGTAGCCAAAAAAGTTTGAGGTGGTGTGAACAGTTATAGAGGCGTGGTTAATGGCCTAGTCGGACATTTTTCGAATGGATATTACGATGACGGCCCTACGACGGCTTCTTTCGTGATCGAAATAGACAATCCGCTTGCCACTGCCGTTTCGGTGCCTCTCCCACGGCTGGCTCTGGCGTCGTTTCAGGAAGTTTCAGGCCTTTCGATGGAAGTTGAAGTCCTCGAGAGAAACGAAGGCGGCGAAAATAATTACACTCATAAACTGCCGGGTCGAGTTTCTTACCCGAATTTAACTTTAAAACGCGGTATTACACAAGACAACTATTTTGTTACCTGGTTCCAAGAGTCGTATGAATGGATTCGTAAAAGCGGATACTTAGACAAGGCAGTCGGCGGCAATGGGGCATCGAGAGGCGCCGCTATGTTGGCCAAAAAGGGAATGCTCCCACCAGCGGCCCAGAAAGCCTTGGCTGCTGGTCAAAGCGACGATGTTCGGCCGATGGAGCGGCGCACTTTGGGGTTAGTTCTTATGGGAGCAAATGGAAATCGATTACGAACTTGGAACGTTTATGATGCTTATGTCGTGAGTTGGTCCGGACCTGACTTCAACGTCAGCCAAGATGAGTTCCCGATCGAAGAAATTGAGATAGCTCATAATGGTTTCGAGCAGACATGGTTTTAGGGAAAGACGCGAACGAAGTTCCTTCTGGTGAACTGAGACCTCTGAGAAGATCAATTCAGGCTCCTGGCCGTAAATCGACTAGTAGGTCATTAGGCACAATACTTACCGTTTCTCGAAAAATCGCGCAGGATCTCGCAAGGCCTCTTTCTAGACGTATCGGAAGTGTCGGGGAACTTCCAGTTCAAATAAATCCGACTCTCTTACCTCATGTAGCTCGCCAATCCGGCAGCTTAAACCGTTGGGGTGATAGAGATTTGATAGCTATAAAAGAACGATGGAGCCCGAAGGAAAAAACTCCTTTCAACGAACCGCGTGGTTTACCTCGCGCGTCAAATGCTGGTGGGCGAAGTCAGGTGGGAAGCGGCATAGGGCCATCAGGAATAGCTAGAAAGTTACTGTTGAGGCAGTACAAACCGCAAAAAAATGAGGCTCACACCGTTTCTTTCAGTGGGTACAGTCCCATTGCTTCTGCAGGGGCGCCGATTAGGCAAAGGCAACCATCTGGAGGCAAATTTAACCAAACCATCAATAGAAGTAAGGCCAAAAAAGCGGACCCCCTGCCTGGGCCTTTGGGCCAAATCGACAATTCAATAACACAAAAATCGGATCGACCTTTAAAGAACGCACCAGCTTTGCCAGTTGCAAACGATGTTAATACTCTCCGTAGTCGTGGATCGGCGACGCCGTTAATAAGCAATCTGCTTAATAGTCATGTAAGGAGAAGGCAGACCCCGTTGCACCGGCAACACAATCCAGTGTCTCAAACCGCTCCGATTCGATATTTTGATCATCTAAACAGAGGTAAGAGAGCTGCAACGATGCATCGTGCTGCAGACGCAAGCAGCCACGAGTTAAGTGTGCCACTTTCTGGTCGAGCCCAATTGATTACTAGATCTACATTTTCAGGGCAGGCTCGCAGCAATTTGACTGAATTTCAACGTCAATCAAAGATTGACAGCATGAGCGGGGCGGCTGGTCGTTCTGTTGCGGCTGGGCGTTCTGTTG